>JAGPMN010000014.1 GCA_018052825.1 Methanothrix sp. | reverse complement strand
GCCATGAAGCCGAAGGACAGTCCGCCGGGGTTGTTGGGCCCGCGGGCGCGCCTGGCTGGCAGCATCTCGGCCATCTGCAGAACGGCTGCGTGCTTGGCGGCATAGGCCAGGTCGGCCACAGCGGCCTCACCTGCGCACATGTTGTAGGCATCGATGAAGGTCATGCACAGCTGCATGGCGCTCCACCTGGATGTGGTGCCGCCGTCGCAGGACCTGACCACGATGGTCGGGACGTGGATGGCCTGCCAGGAGGTCTTGCCGATAGCGGCCTTGAGGACCTCAGCCTGATCGGCAGGGAACATCTTGTTGATGTCGATGAGGTACTGGTCATCGATCTCGTCTGCCAGGGCATCGTCGCCGGTGAAGACGCGCACGTTGCAGTCGTCTACCAGGCCGGGATGGGTCTCCACCATGTGCTCCTGAACCACGGCTGCGCCGGGCATGGCGTGGTTGAGGATCTCCAGGTAGTTGTTGATGGTCTCGGGTGTGACCTCCTTGCCCAGCCTCTTCTGCAGAACCTCATGGGCCATATCCAGGCCGACTATGATGGTCCTCCTGATATCATCCCACATCTGCTGCATGGCCGGGTTGTTGACGAAGTGCAGGTCGTCTCCCTCTACCACATACTCAGATCCGGAGAGCTTGTAGGGTACGAGCTGCCTCTGGCCCAGGGGAATGCCGCCGCAGTGAACATAGGGATTGTAGCCGGTCATGCCGCGCTTGCCCTCGAGCTTCTTGGCGTACTCCATGAACTCCCGCTTGCGGGCGCTCTGCTCAGGTCCGAGCCTCTTGTACTCGGTCTTCTGGCTTGCCAGATCGAAATCCTTTCCGAACTTCTTGTTAAGAGCCTTTATGAATAGCTTCTTGGTGTGCTTGACTGCCATTTATATCACCCCATTTACTCCGGCCTGAATCCCCACTTGCTGCGCAGCTCCCACATGTGGTGCAGAGCCTCAACAGCTTCATCGTACTTCCTGGCTCCGACCTTTCCGCACATGGAAACGCCGTCTACCCTGAAGATGGTGGTTCTCTTCTTGGCCTCGGCCTCGCTCATGGGCTTGCCCAGCTTGATCTTCCTATCCAGAGGAATGCCTACCTGATCCTTGACGGCATAGACGTTTCCGTCGGCTCCCATCTCGGTCCTGGCCAGCATATCGAACTCCATGCCATTCTCCTCCAGCCTCAGGGAGTGGCCGTGCACAGTGCAGCCCCTCATGGAACAGAGGGCGACATCGGTCATCTCGCTGTCATACTGGGCCTTGGTGTAGGCCTCGATATCCCTCTCCCTGGCCTCGATGATCTGTCTGCCGGACAGTGTGCCTGGGTCGCAGCCCTTGCAGTTGATGGCTCCCCAATAGGATCTCCAGTATGGAATAGAGGGTGCGAAGTACATGGAATCGGTCCACTGGGAGTACCTTACACGGTCACCAGCAGCGGCTCCTGCGGTCGGCTCTACGATCTGCCTGATGGGGCAGTCTGGCTCGCCCATCTCCTTGAGCGGTGGGTGAGTGCTGGAGTAATCGGCACCAGGGGCCCTGTGGCCCATTATTGCCACTACGTCCGCCTCAGGAATATCTCTGAGCTTATCCAGCTTGCCGGACATGTGCTTTCTTCTGTTGATGCCAACAGAGGTGCTTCCGGGATAAAACTGTGGTGTGTATGCCATAATTTATCTCTCCTCATCTTCAATAGTCACATTCCTTTCAGACAATATGGCCAGCCTTTCCTTCCTGGCCTTGGGATCGATCAGCCCCAGCAAGCGTTTGTCCTCCACATTCCCGAACTTTGCATAATCGGTTATCGTCTGCCTGGTGTGGAAGAACTTGCCTTTCCTGATCTGGAAGGAGAAGGGAAGCGCTCGCTCACACGCCGCCTTCAGCCCGTTGAAGTATTTTTCGCTCTCCAGCTCGATACGGATCCTTCCGACTTTAACCGTCAGCTCAATTATCTGCCCGCCGACCTCAATGAGAAGATCTCTATTCTCATCGATTGGAGCGCCCCTGCCAGGCCCGTAGGGGACGGATCTGGGAAGGTTGGGGCCTTGAATCATGATCCTGACTATGCCCCCGTTCCCGTAGATCTCATTCAGCAGCTTCTGAGCCGTTGCCGGCATGAGATATCTGCTGGGGACGATTTCTACCTGTATCGATTCCGTGTCTGATAGAGTGACCATGCTTCCGCCTTTACACAGCCTCCGCAACCGATATGATCGGCTCACGGAATTCCTTGATCTCTCCGTAAATGGAACCGACCAGGCCAGATGTCATCTCAGGTGTGAACATCTGTGTGCCGGCATCCAGTGCTACTGCCGCAGCCACGCATGGTATGGCAAATCCTCTGGAGTGCCTGGTTACCACGTGGTTGCCGTTGAATACACCGGGGCCGCCGCCGCCATAGATGGAGTGGCTGAAGAATGAGAAGCCTACGGCAGTACCCATTACTCTGCCGAAGTCGCATCCGGGCAGAGCAGTCTCCTTCTCAAGTATATCGTTGAAGTACAGCAGTGTCGAGGACACAGCCTGCGCGCCCCGGAGGGAGCCGCAGTTGACCATGGTGGCAGCCAGCACGCCGGCGGCGGCATAGGCATTCCACTTGGATACATCGTTGGCCTCGTACATGACGTAGCCGGAGGGCAGCTTCTTTCCGGCCTTGATTACCTTGTCCTCAATGGCCTTGCCCACAATGCTCTGGACTACAGTGCCGATGGTTCCTGTCTTGCCGTTAGCCTTGACGCACTCGTATACCATGTTGTTGGCGTTCAGGCCCTGGTATGCCATGCCCAGCAGCTGGTGGCGCTCGAATATGCCCATGGCATTGCCCATCTCGAACTCGCCGATCTGCTCGTAAATGGATGCGAGAGCCGCGGCGTTCATGGCGTTCCTCTTGGTGATGGCAGCCAGGTGGTTGGCCATTACGTTCCTCAGAGCGAAGCCCAGACCCTCATCGTTCTGGGGGATGCTGAGAACGGATGCAACGTTTCCGCCGGACATGCCCACAGTCTGCGGGTACTCGCCCCAGACAGCGGCATGGATCATGGGGGCCTCGATGAGACCGGCCTTGAACTGCTGGATGAGTGCCTCGGTTGTTGCTGCGGCTGCGCCTGTCATGCCTACCACGAACTCAGAGGCTGCATTGACCCTGGCGGTAGGAATCTGGACCAGGAGCTGCTTGCCGCCGCCGAGCACCTGAACATTGGTGTCGTCGCCAGGGGCTACCTGCAGCAAGGACTTTATCTTATCAGCAACGGCGCCGGCGTTGGCAACAACATCGTAGTTGAGCTCGCGGCCCTTGATCTGCCTGCGGCCTCCTGCGACCTTTCCGGTCTTCAGTGCGCCTTCAATGCCGGCCAGGTTAACGGCGACAGTTCGCTTTGTGAGAGAAATAAGTCTCTGCATGGCCGCGTTCTTGAGAGGGCTGACGGCGCTCAGGTCGACGTCGCTCTTCAAAAGAACTCCGCGGTCGCTATATAGGTCTATCTTGTCAGACACGTTCTTTATCCTCCTTTACCTTTTTAGCAGCAAAAATTGTAGCGACGGTGATGCCGGAGCGATGATATGACAGCCCAAGCTAAAAGGTATCATATCCAGCACCATCACAATTCGTTACAATCTCCCGCCGCTTTCTCTAATGCTTAATAGCTACTTAAAGTTTTTGCGTGATGAATTTATTACAATCTAATTTATAAGAATCTGTAAGCCTTTCACATATTAAATAAAATATATTTTATCAAGTTAAAAATATTTAATATAGCCACTATAATTGTGCAATCCCTTGCAAGGCAGTATGCTAATATATCCCGGCCTGACCATAACAGGCTTTCCTGGGGCGGCCATCGCGACAGAAAATTATTATTCACAACAGGTAGAAGCGGCGGACTTATTATTGATACGAATCAAGCCGGGGAGGGATGGGGCCGATCAAAAGCGATTTAGCTGAGAAGGACGTGAGCTCGGACAAACAAAAATTATTTGAATAACCATGTTAGATATTCCCGTCTTTTGATTATGCCCGAGGCCATCGGCCGAAGAGAGATCTGTCATGGAAAAACTTAAATCAAGTGGCATATTTGGCCTTCAGGAATGCATCTCATAATTGCCGAGAAGCACGATGCTGCCAAGAGGATTGCCGAGATCCTGGCTGGCAGCAAGCCCCGCTCTCAGAGGATCGCAGGCGTCGAAGTATTTCGTTTTGACGACAAAGTGGTAGTGGGCCTGTCCGGCCATATAGTGGGAGTGGACTATCCCCCGGGATATAACAGCTGGCAGAAGGTGGACTGCAGGGATCTGATCCGGGCGGAGATCGTGGTCCGCCCCATCCAGGAGAAGATCATCTCCGCCCTGGAGAGGCTGGGAAGAGAGGCAGACAGCATAACAATCGCAACGGATTTTGATCGCGAGGGGGAGCTGATCGGAGTTGAGGCCCTCAAGATCGTTCAGAAGGTCAATCCCAATCTACATGTGGATCGAGTCAGGTACAGCGCCATAGTCAGGGAAGAGATACAAAAGGCCTTCCAGAAGAGAGGAGATGTAGACTATGAGCTGGCAGCCTCAGGCGAAGCCAGGCAGATCATCGACCTGGTCTGGGGTGCAGCCCTCACCAGATATATCTCTCTCACATCCGGGCGGCTGGGCAAGGAGTTTCTCTCGGTGGGCCGGGTGCAGTCGCCCACCCTGGCCCTGATAGTCGACAGAGAGCGGGAGATCTCCGCCTTTGTGCCCAAGCCCTACTGGGAGATCTATGTCGACCTGGAAAAGCAGCTCACTGTGCAGCACGCTAAAGGTCGCATCTGGAAGAAGGATGAAGTTGACGGCATAGTCTCCCGGCTGGGGCCGCTTGGCATCGTCAGGTCCATTGAGACAAAGCCGCGCGTCGATAAGCCTCCCGCGCCATTCGATACCACCAGCTTCATCGCCGCAGCCAGCAGCATCGGTTTTTCTGCAGCCAATGCCATGCACATCGCCGAATGGCTCTACACCAACGGATTCATCTCCTACCCGAGGACGGACAACACAGTCTATCCGCCATCAATCGACCTGAAGGCTCTCACCAGCCTATTTTTGGATAGCGCATTCTCAGAAGAGGCGAGGCTGCTCCTCCAGGGGAAGATGCAGCCCACCCGCGGCAAGAGGTCCACCACAGACCATCCACCCATTTATCCCACGGCTCCTGTGGACAAAAGCGCCCTCAAGGAGGAGCAGTGGCGGATATACGAGCTTGTGGTGCGCCGCTTCTTTGCAACACTTGCAGAAGAGTGCATATGGGAGGCGACCAGCCTCAAGGTGGATGTGGGCCCTGAGCCCTTCCGGGCCAGCGGAGCGCGGTTGATCCAGGCAGGCTGGAGATACTACTACCCCTACAGCAAGACAGAGGAGCATATACTGCCCAGGCTCGAAAAGGGCGAGAGGCTGAAGGTTCTGGGCCGCCGCGTGGACTCCAAGGAGACACAGCCTCCAGCCCGCTACGGCCAGGGAAAGCTGATCAAGCTCATGGATGAGCTGGGGCTTGGAACCAAGTCCACCAGGCACGACATCATCAGCAAGCTCTATGCCCGCGCCTACGTCCAGGGCAATCCCATGCGCCCCACCAACACCGCCTACGCAGTGATAGACACCCTGCAGAAGTACGCCCCTACCATCACCAAGCCGGAGATGACCCAGACCCTGGAGAAGGATATGACCCTCATATCCGAAAAGAAGGCCAGAGAGGATGATGTCATAGAGGAGTCCAGGGTGATGCTCACCTCCGTCTTTGACGAGCTGATATCCAATCAGGAGGGCATCGGCCAGTCCCTCAGGGACGGGCTGAGGACGGACAAGATCGTGGGCACATGCGAAAAGTGCTCCTCAGATCTTATCATCAGGCGCGGCCATCGAGGCTCGCGCTTCATTGGCTGCTCCGGCTATCCGCAATGCCGCTTCACACTGCCCCTGCCAAGATCTGGAAGCGTGGTGGTCACAGACAGGGTGTGCGAGCAGCACGGCATGAATCACATTCGCATCATCAATAAGGGAAAGCGCCCCTGGGATCTGGGCTGCCCGCACTGCAACTTCCTGGAGTGGCAGGCGAAAAAGGCCGGGGATAAGGCAGACCCCGCCGCAGGGGAGAAGAAGGCTGCCCGGCCAGCCGCAAAGAAGGCGAAAAAGCCAGCCGGAAAGGTCACGGCCACTCAATCCGGCAAGAAGGCCGCAGCCGAGAGCGGCGACGGCCTCGTGAATGTCCCGGGAATTGGGCCCAAGACCCTGAAGAAGCTCACACTGGCCGGCATTATGACTGTGCCGGACCTGGTGGGAGCCGAGGCGGGCAGCCTTGCCGAGAAGACGGGGATCAGCGCCAAGAAGATCATGGCCTGGCAGAGCGCAGCCATTGCAGAGAGCTGATTTTGGCTCCTCGCAACGAATCTGTCAGCATGGGCCTGGCCGGATTTGAACCGGCGGCCACTCGGTTATGAGCCGAGCGCTCTAACCGGACTAAGCTACAGGCCCAAAAGGAATGCGCCGCCAACAGGGCTCGAACCTGTGACATTCTGGTTGCTGCTCCATGCAATTAACAGCCAGACACTCTACCAACTGAGTTATGGCGGCTCGACACCCACCCTGGATGCACAATGATTTAAGCTTTTTGATTAGAAGGGGGTATTCATGCGCGTCCTGAAGAAGAATCTGCGAGGTGAAGAGGGGGAGATAACCCTGCTGCCCGAGTCCCTTGATGACCTATGGCATCTGCAGCATCTGATTTCGCGGGGCGACCTGGTCTTCGCACTGACCCAGAGGAAGGTGGCGCCCATTGCAGACAAGGCACGCCCGGAGAAGATGGAGAAGAAGACGGTGCGCCTGGGGGTAAAGGTTGAGGACATCGAGTTTCATATGTACTCCAACTGGCTGCGTCTGCACGGAAGGATTGCCTGCGGTATGGATGTGGGATCATATCACACCCTCAATATCGAGGTGGGCACAGACCTTTCCATACTCAAGTACCACTGGAGGCCGGATATGCTGGCCCGCATAGACGAGGCCGTCGCCGAGTCGCTCCGTCCAAAGGTGGTCATCGCCCTGATCGAGGAGGGAGAGGCCACCATCGGTGTCCTCCGCCAGTTCGGAGTGCAGACTGCGGCGGAGATCAGCCAGGGCAGCGGCAAGGGCAGCGGCGAAGACACGAGGAGCGGATTTCTCCGTGACGTGGCCGCGGCCGTAGACAAGGCTGCCGGGGGCGGAGCCGAGGTCATACTGGCCGGCCCGGGATTCACCAAAGAGGACCTAAAGAAGGTTATAGACCCCACCTACCCCGATCTGGCAGGGAGGATGACAATGGACGACACATCATCCATCGGCCGCTCCGGATTTCAGGAGGTGCTGCGCCGCGGGGCGGTCAAAAGCGTCCTGGAATCCAGCCGCATCGCCCGCGAGGCCAGGCTTATAGAAGACCTCTTCCGGGAGATAGCCACGGACGGAAAGGCAGCCTACGGCATGAAGGAGGTGCAGTCTGCCGTAAACTTCGGAGCTGTGGAGAGCCTGCTGGTCTTAGACGAGCTTGCGAGAATGGGATCGGCTGAGGAGATCATGCGCGATGTGGCAGCAGCCCGGGGAAAGGTGGTGATCTTCAGCTCCGAGTTCGAGCCGGGAGAGCGGCTCCGCTCACTTGGGGGGATAGCGGCTCTGCTGCGCTTCAAGATAGCCTGAGAAGGGCATGATAGCGAAGAGGCTCATGAGATGACCAGATGCGACAAATGCCACCGGCCTGCCATCATCCACCAGAGGTACTCTGGAATGCACCTGTGCGGCGAGCACCTCTCTCAGGATGTGCACCGCAAGATCAGAGAGAGCCTGCGCAGGACAGGGCTATTCTCCCGGGGCTCGTGCATGGCGGTGGGGCTGGATGGAGGAAGGCAGAGCGCGACGCTGGCCCACATACTGAAAAGCATCTTCTCCCGCCGCAGGGACATGGAGATATTTGCAGTCATCATCGACATGGGCGAGGCTGGCTGCTGCAGCGCCTCCCAGGCCCGGGCCGTGGCTGAGCGGCTGGAGATGGACTGCCGGCTGCTGCGCTGGCCGGACTGCGATATTGCATGTGATTCCGTCTATGAGAGAAGATGCGAGATCCTCTTGCAGGCGGCTGCTGAGATGGGGGCAGGGATTTTAGCAACAGGCGAATGCCTGGATGACGAAGCCCTCAGGATATTTGTCTCCTATCTGCGGGGCGATACAGGCGCCCTTTTGGCCGGCGAGAGCCGTCAGAAATATCCGGCCTGGATAAAGCCGCTTCAGCGCGTGCCCCGCAGAGAGGCGAGGCTGTACGCACTGCAGCACGGCCTCGGCTTTGACCCTGCTGCCGGGGCCGGGCGGCGGGGGGATCTCTTCCGGGAGGCGGCGGATCTGCTGGGCAGATTTGAGGGCCGCCATCCCGGCACCTTCTACTCCCTTCTACGCGGCGTGGAAAAGGGGCTGAGGGCAAAGCCTTTAAGTGTAGATGCAAAATAACCAAGCCTGGTGCCTCGGTAGCTCAGCTGGTCCAGAGCGATTGACTTGTAATCAATAGGTCGCGTGTTCGAATCACGCCCGGGGCTTGGCTACTTTCTTTGGAGGTTTTATGATGGAGTCTCAGGCCCTTTTCAAGGAGGAAGGATCATCAAATTGCGGGAAAACGGCCTGAAGATCTCATTCAGGCCTTCCTTGTTTTCTTTATATCCAGCCTGGTTTTGCACCTGGGGCAGGCTTTTGGCTTATTCACCCTCGTCTCCCAGCCGTAATGGCACTTTGGACATTTCATCTGTTTCATATTTATACAGTTGTAATATGAGTATTAATAACTTTCGATTGTATATGATTATCCTTACTACCCTGGCAAGCGCAAAGCCTATAATTGAATAGGCGGGGTAAATACAGAATTTCATGAGCGAGATTTTGGAGATCCTTTCTGAAAACGCGAGAGCCACCTCAGCCGAGATCGCGGCCCTTATAGGCAGGTCAGAAGAGGACGTGGCACGGGAGATCAAGGAGCTCGAGGATGCCGGCGTCATAAGAAAGTATGTCACTCTGATCAACTGGGAGAAGCTCGACAAGAGCGTTGTCTTTGCCGTTCTGGAGCTGAAGGTGGCCCTGCAGCGCAAGACGGGATACGACGCCGTGGCGGAGAGGATAGCCAGATTCTCGGAGGTGGAGTCGGTGCGCCTCATCTCGGGAGATCACGACCTCTCCGTAACCGTGCGGGGAAATTCCATGAAGGAGATAGCCTATTTTGTGGCCGAGAAGATTGCGCCCCTCGAAGGCGTGCAGTCCACATGCACCCACTTCATTCTGAAAAGCTACAAGGAGCATGGAGTGATACTTACTGACAAGCCCAGGCCGCAGAGACTGGTGATCACTCCATGAAGCAGAGCCAAAAAAACGTATCCGTGCCCGCCTGGAGCCGTGAGGCGCATCTCAACCGCACCGTCAGGGATATGCCCCCGTCCGGCATCAGGAAGTTCTTCGACCTGGTAACTGAGATGGATGGGGCCATATCACTGGGCGTGGGCGAGCCCGACTTCGTCACGCCCTGGCATGTGCGTGAGGCCTGCATCTACTCCCTGGAGTCGGGGGTCACCCACTACACATCCAACAAGGGGATGCCGGAGCTGCGCGAGACCATCTGCGATCAGGCGAAGAAGGATCTCGGCCTGGACTACGATCCGGCGGAGCAGATACTGATAACCACCGGCGTGAGCGAGGCGGTGGACCTGGCCTTCCGGGCTACGCTCAATCCGGGAGACGAGGCCGTTGTCCCGGAGCCCTGCTACGTGGCCTACACCCCGGACATCCTCCTCGCAGGCGGGCTGGCGAGAGCTGTGCCCACAAGGCTGGAGAGCGAGTTCCGGCTGCAGCCGGAGGACGTCTCTTCCGCTGTCACAGACAGGACCCGTGCCCTGCTGCTCAGCTATCCCAACAATCCCACCGGAGCCATAATGACCAGGGCCGACCTGGAGGAGCTGGCTGATGTGGTGGTGGAGCACGACCTGCTGGTCATCTCAGATGAGGTCTATGCGCAGCTCACCTATTCCGGCAGCCACGCGAGCTTTGCCCAGCTTGAGGGAATGCAGGAGAGGACCATCATCCTCAACGGCCTGTCCAAGTCCCATGCCATGACAGGATGGCGTATAGGCTATGCTCTGGGCGACCCAGCCATGATCGGGGCCATGACCAAGGTCCATCAGTATACAATGCTATGCGCCCCCACAATGGCCCAGGTGGCGGCTCTTGAGGCACTGCAGAGGGGCGAGCATGAGATGCTTCAGATGAGGCACGAGTACAACCTTCGCAGGCGCATGTTTGTCTCCGGCCTCAACCGCATCGGCCTGGACTGCTTTGAGCCCAGGGGGGCCTTTTACGCCTTTCCATCTGTGAAGGCCTGGGGGCTATCCTCGGAGGCCTTCGCAGAGAGGCTCCTGCAGGAGCAGAAGGTGGCGGTGGTGCCTGGCAATGCCTTCGGCGAAAGCGGTGAGGGATTTCTGCGATGCAGCTATGCCACATCCAGGGAGGAGCTGATAGAGGCCCTGGACAGGATTGAGACATTCCTCTCGGGGATGTGAAGCAAGAGATTCGAAAAAGGATGCATAATGCTCAAAGCCAAATTCAAATCCGAGCAGACTGACCGGCTGACGGCCGGACTTGCCGTCCTTGGCCTCTCCCCCAATGCCTGGACTATGCTCTCTCTGGTGCCAGCCCTCGCGGGCATAGTGGCACTCATAGAAGGCCGCCTGGCGTGGGGGCTGGTGCTCTTCTCCCTCTCAGCCTTCATAGACATCGTTGACGGCACTGTGGCCAGGGTGACACACCAGGCCAGCAAAAAGGGGGCATTCATCGATGGCATCGTGGACAGGTATGTGGAGCTGCTGCTCTATCTGGGGCTGATGCTTTACTTGGGGCGGGGAGAGTATCTCGGCCTGCCCCATGAGGTCTGGTTCATGCTGCTCCTCTTCGGCTCGCTCATGACCACATTCGTACGGGCCTATGCCGATCACCGGGGAATGGTGAAGGGAGAGGAGAGGCTGAAGAGGATGGGGGGGCTCTTGGAAAGGTTTGAAAGGCTGATGCTGCTTTATGCCGGGATGTTCCTGGGGCTCTTTAACACAGAGTGGCTGATGGCGGTGATAGTGATAGCTGCAGTGCTGGCCAATGCCACTGCTCTGCAGAGAATTGACTTTGCCGTGAGAGAGGGTGGATGAATATAGTTATTTACTATTAGAAGGCAATGCCTCTCCATGAGCCTGAAGGTCACCCTTCTCGGAACGGGCACAGGCGTCCCCCAGCCCGGCCGCTCTCAGGCGGCGGTCCTTGTGGAAAACGACAGGCCTTTGCTCCTCGACTGCGGGGCGGGCACCATGCTCCGCCTGGATCAGCTTGGAGCGAGCATGGAGGCACTGGATACAGTTCTCCTCTCTCACCTGCACCTGGACCACGTCTCAGATCTCCTGGCCCTGGCCAACGCCCGCTACCTCTCCGGCATTCCTCCTCTGCAGGTCTTCGGCCCGCAGGGCACAGAGGCATATTTCAATGCCGCCAGAAGCCTTTATCCCAATCTGGCTGAGATGGATGCGGCCATTCGGGAGATCGCACCCATGGACACCATCAGCCTTAGCGGCTTTGACATATTCGCAGAGGAGGCCCGCCATAGCGTGACAGCCCTCGCCTTCCGCCTGGAGGTAGATGATAAGGTTATGGTCTACTCTGGAGATACAGAGCCCTGCCCGCGCGTGGCAGCCCTGGCGGATGGAGCCGATCTGCTGGTGCACGAGTGCTCATTTCCCGAGCCCTTCGACGTCGCCAATCACAGCACACCCAAAAGGCTCGGCCGGATGATAAAGGATCAGGCGGTAAAGCGCATTGTCCTCACCCATCTCTACCCGCAGGCGGCAGGATGCGAGGACCTGATGGCGGAGCAGGTCATAGAGCTGTGCGGAGCGCCTACCATCGTGGGCTGGGATATGATGAGCGTTGTGATATAGATAGACTTTTTATATCTTAAGTCTGGGATTGATCGCGTCAAGGTACTGAAATTCGCTGAAGCTGTATGGAGCCGAATAGTACTCGGGGTCGTCCATGATCCCATAGTAGCTGTCCACCGCCAGCCAGTCGCCTACGCGGCTCCCATCCTCCACTGCCACCCAGATGTGCCCCTGATAGTCAAAGCCTGCCGGATCGAAGAGGAATGTCACATTATATCCGAAGCTGGAATATGTTTTTTCCAGCTTTTGGGCGCCGTCATAGCACATCCCCAGGGGGGTGACGGGAAAAATGATATATCTGCTGATGGTTTTTATGAATTCGCCGTCTTCTGAGCGGTTGTAAGATGCGTTGATCCTTACGGCGTCGCTCGGGATCACCTGAACCGGTCCGGCCTTTTCCTGGGGAGGGGTCATCCACATATCCGCAAGCCTCTCCGAGGCGCCGTTGACAGTGAGATAGACCTCCCCGCCCTCCTTGAGAGTTACAACTACATAGGACTGATCTGGCGCAGGCTTGGCATTGTATCCGTGGGTTACGAGAAAGAAGGCCAGATCATTTGTGGTGATGCCGATATCCTCGTAACTGGATAGGAGAAGCCACAAATCGTTCTCCTCAGAGGCCTGGCTGGCTGAGAGGAAGAAGATCAGGATCACTGATATGGGAATGATGAACTCCTTCAAATGCACCTCGATGTTATCAGTATATAAGTTAAGGATAGCGTCTATAAAGAGCTTTGGTTTTTTAAGAGAGATGGCAAAAAAAACATCCAGCAAGAACCGAAATGGGGAAAATCAAAAAAACTTTTATGCTCCTCTAAGGAACATTAATACAGGCTTGTAAAGAAAGCGAGGGGCACCAGAAACATCACTATGAATCCGATAATCATCAAACCGATTGCTAATCCATTTCCTCCAGCCATAAATATCCTCCTGACATAATTCTTTGCCTGATCTGATGGAGGAGGTAATATTAATTACTATCGGAACCCTGCCGGAATTCTGGCCTCTGAGGTCTGGACTCCTGGGCCAATACATTTAATTATCAATGACTGCAGAATGCTATTGTGCGATCTATCCAGAAGAGCCAGAACAAAGCTCAGGCGGCAAAGCCGGAGAGACGAAAGGCCATAGGTGCAAGGTTTGTGCTGCTCCGCCCTGCCGGCTATCCTTTGAAGAGCGTCTTCCAGGAGCATCCGGAGGTTTCAGATGCCAGCCTATTCGAGCGCTATGCACGGGAGCAGTGGTTTGGAGAGAGGCTCGTCCCCGGAGGCTACCTGTTTGACAGCAGGCTCTATCCGGACTACGCCTTCCAGGTGGTAAAGGTCAGCCCCCCCTCTTCGCTGATGGGCTCCAGGACCCGCGTGGCTGTGGAGCAGAAGGAGAAGCCCAAAAATAATGTGCAGTACGACGTCTCCTTTGCTGACATCATCGGCCAGGAGACGGCAAAACGCAAGGTCAAGATCGTGGAGAGGTTCCTGAAGGAGCCTGAGAGGTTCGGCCGGTGGGCTCCGAGGAACATCCTGTTCTACGGCCTGCCCGGCACCGGAAAGACCATGATTGCAAAAGCCCTCTCAGCCGAGACGGGCGTTCCCATGCTGGCAGTCAAGTCGACAACCCTCATCGGCGAGTTTGTGGGAGAGGGTGCCAGGCAGATCCACAACCTCTACGAGAAGGCGGAGGAGATGGCACCATGCATAATATTTATCGATGAGCTGGACGCCATAGCACTCGACAGGAGGTACCAGGATCTGAGGGGCGATGTCTCTGAGATCGTCAACTCCCTGCTCACCGAGATGGACGGAATCTCCTACAGAAAGGGGGTCTGCACCATCGCCGCCACCAACCAGATGGAGATGCTGGACGCGTCTGTGCGCTCCCGTTTTGAAGAGGAGATCGAGTTCAAGCTGCCGGACAAAAAGGAGCGCCTCGCTCTGCTGGAAAAGAATGCTGCCACCATGCCCGTTCCAATGGAGGATGTGAGCCTGGAGGAGATCGCTTCCATCACAGAGGGGTTCTCAGGGCGAGACCTGGTAGAAAAGGTGCTCAAGGCCGCGCTGCACCACGCCATCATGGAGGAGAGCAGCATCACGCAAAGGCACATTGAGGAGACGGTCGCCCGTGCCAAGAAGCAGTACCGTCCGCCGCCACGCGATATGTTTGCATGAGTTCCATCTACTATCAATGCAAAAAAGCAAGCCCTTTTGTACTTTTAAGTGTACTGTCATAGGGACAGAGCATGTGGCAGGATATTTTGAACAAGTTCAGGAGGTTCCCGGCTCAGGAGAAGGTCATCCGTCTCATACTGCAAAGGGGCTTTCAGATCAACGAGGAGTCTCGCGTCGTCTCAGGCAAAATAGAGATCCCTCACGCTCAGATTGCCAGGGAGATCGACGTGGACCGCAGGGTGGTGGACACCACAGCCCAGGCCATTCGCGAGGACGAAGCCCTCTGGAAGATCTTCCGCAATGTGAGATCCATGACATTTCTGGCAGACGTGGCCCCAATACTGGGCCTTGGAGTGATAGAGATCACGCCTGTTGACGCAGCCAAGACAGGCCTTCTCGGAGAGGTGGCAGGGGCGGTGGCCAAAAACGGCCTGTCCATCCGCCAGGCCGTATCAGATGATCCCTATTTTGTGGAGAGCCCCAAGCTTACCCTGATCACTGAGGGTAAGATCCCCGGAGACCTTGTGCAGCTGCTCATGGAGATCGACGGAGTGAAGAGGGTCACAGTCTACTGAAAGCTTTTCGGCTCAGCCGTTTTTCAGCCCATTCAGCAGCTCGCAGGCCTTACAGAGCCCCTCGACGCAGGGCTCGCCGCACTGCCGGCATACGCCCATACGGGGCCCACTGCCAGACGCCTGCCCGACAATTTTCTCAAATCCATCCACAGTGGATCTTTTAACCCCGGGAAAGAGGCACTCCAGCCGGTTCATCATCTCCCTCACATCCGCCCGCAGGGAGAGGTAGGCATAGGGGCACTCCCTTGATGGAAAGAAGGCACCGCTCACCATGCAGTAGAGGGCGATCTCCTTCTCAGGCATATCCCGCAGCGGCTTGATGCGCGGAACCAGACCGGCCCTGGCGCTACTCGGGCGAAAGCGCATCAGCCTCTCATAGTCGCCCTTGAGATAGTTCATCATAACAGTCTGGGCCTCGTCGTCCAGGTTATGGCCGGTGGCCACCCTGTCGGCATGAAGGAGCTTGGCAGTGCGGTTTAAGGCATTTTTGCGGAAGACGCCGCAGTAGGTGCATGGAGCGGCTCTCTTGCCCCCGACCATCTCGTCCAGGTCGTATCCGAACTCCTCCCGGAAGGAGACTATAACCTGCTCGACTCCGACGCGGGAGCAGAGCTGCCGGGCGGCCGTGATGGTGTCATCCCTGTAGCCGGCGATTCCCTCATCCACAGTCACCGCTACCAGCTCCACGTTCCTTCCATCCAGGATCCCCTGCAGGCTGAGAAGCAGAGCTGTGCTGTCCTTTCCTCCGCTCAAGGCCACAGCTATGCGTTCGCCCTCCTCGATCATGCCGCCTACCTCAACAGTCTCCGCTACCCGCCTCTCGAAGTCCTGCATAAAGTGCTCCCGGCAGAGGTGCAGCCCAGAGCTCCTCCGGGAGAGGACCGCCCTGCGGCTGCAAAAGCTGCAGAGCACGCCTCCCTGCGAAGATCCGCTCCCTTCAGCCAATCCTCAGCCTCTCAGAATGGCTGTAGACGGAGAGCCTCCTTCCCCGCACAAAGCCGATGATGCATATGCCCGCCCTCTCTGCTATCGATATGGCCAGGCTGGTGGTCGCTCCCCTTGAGACGATGATGGGAATGCCGGCCACTGCGCACTTAAGGGCCATATCAGAGGAGACACGCCCAGTGCATGCGGCATGGACACGGGAGAGGTCATGATCTCTGGAATTGAGCATGATGCATCCCAGGGCCTTGTCCAGGGCATTGTGCCTTCCGATGTCCTCTATGATGCAAAGCGGACCCGCATCTCCGAAGAGGCCCACAGAATGCACTCCACCCGTGGCGATGTGCGTTTCGGAAAGGGATATTGCCATCATGGCCTCTTTTGCCTGCTCCCGTTCTATATTCAGATCTGAGGAGATCACAGGAAGCTTTGACTCGTCCAGAAATGAGGCAGCCCCTCCGCAGCCGCTCACAATGGGCCTTCGGGGCACAGCCGCACGCATGGGATGGGAGACTATGGCCCTGGCGGAACTGCCCTCGATCTCCAGGGACTCTATCTCATCCAGCCCGCAGATGATCCTCTCTGTGAAGAGATGGCCGACGACGAACTCCTTCTTGAGCTGGGGGCTTATCATGGCTGTGGCAAAGTGCCGCCCGTTGACGAATATGGATAGAGGCTCCTCCTCGGCCACAGGGCAGAGCCCTTCCTGCACAGCAGGCCCGTCCAGCCTCAAGCATTTTAACTCTTTAATCATATCCGCATCCTATCTTCCTGCCATCCCGGCGATCTGCTCGACTGCCGCCAGCAGCCTGTCGATCTCATCTGCTGTATTGTAGAGGTAGAGGGATGCGCGCACTGTTCCGTGCTTCAGCCCAAGATGCCTCATCAGAGGAATGCAGCAGTGGTGCCCGGAGCGAACTGAGATGTCTGCGGCCTGATCCAGCATCAGGGCCACCTCATGGGGCAGAAAGCCCTCTACGTTGAATGAGACGACGCCGCCCCTGGCCAGTCCTCCCTCATCTGCACGAGGCCCGTATACTGTGACCCCGCTGATATCCTCCAGCCCGCAGACAAGCCTCTTCGTCAGACCCAGCTCGTGGCTGTGTATAGCCTCCAGCCCCAGATGCTGCAGATAGTCAATGGCAGCTCCAAGGCCGATTCCCGCGGCGATGTCCGGAGTGCCGGCCTCATAGCCCTCATAGCCCTGCTTGATGGAGAACGATCCGGCCTGCTCCGCCACATCCTCCACCATTCCGCCCCCTGCCAGCAGCGGCTCAATTCCATCCCCGCCTCTCATCCAGAGCACCCCTGAGCCTGTGGGCCCCAGCATCTTGTGCCCTGAGAAACAGAGATAATCGCATCCGATGTCCTGCACGCTGAGGGGCATATGAGGCACGGACTGGGCGGCGTCCAACAGCAGCGGTGCCCCGCAGTCACGGCATATATTTGATATCTCCTCCACCGGCTGCACTGTTCCCAGGGCATTGGAGAGATGGCTGACTGCAACCAGCCGGGCCCCTTTTGCAGCCGCCCTTTCGAACTGCCCCAGATCCAGCAGACCGTTGCGATCCGGTTTTACGATCTGCAGCTCAACGCCGCTCTCCCTGAGCCTCATCCAGGGCAGGAGATTGGAGTGGTGCTCGGTGAGGGTGGTGATGATTCGCTCGCCCCTCTTCCACCTGATGCCGCGGGCAACCATGTTTATGGACTCGGTGGCGTTACGGGTAAAGACCGCCGTGCCCTGCTCCAGCCCTTCCCCGCCTGCCGCTGCACAGCCTATCAGCGCAGCCGCCTTTCTGTGCGCCTCCCGGTAGCGCTGATCTGCAATCTGTGCTGTGCGGTACACTCCCCTGCCCACATTGGCTCTGTAGCTTCTGTAGTAATCGGCAACCGCCTCGATAACCGGCTCCGGCGTGAGGCTGGTGGAGGCGCTGTCCAGGTAAATGATATCCTTCAAAATGGGAAACTGCTCTCTGACCAGACCTACATCCATAATGCCTCAGATGACAGCTTATGATTTAAGGACTTCATTCATACTGCCCACACGATAGCCCTCCAGATCAAGGGCAGCATAGTCAAATCCAGCCGCCTGGAGCCTCTCTGCGATCTCCCGCCTGCTTTGTAGCGCCCGGGCCATATCCTGCTCAGGCAGCTCGACTCTGGCCAGGCTGCCGTGGCAGCGCACCCGGATCTGGGCAAAGCCCAGGGCGGCGAGGCCCTGCTCGGCATCATCTATCATCCTCAGCTTCTCCTCTGTGATGGCCTCGCCGTAGGGAATTCGGGAGGCCAGACAGGCGGAGGCGGGCCTGTTCCAGACAGGCAGATCTATGCTCTTCGCGATGGAGCGGATGTCCTCCTTGCTCAGGCAGGCCTGCACGAAAGGGTGCCAGATGCCCATCTCATCGCTGGCGGCAATTCCGGGGCGAAAGTCCCGGTAGTCTGAGAGGTTCACTCCGTCGGCGATGCAGCCTATGCCCTCCTCATCGGCTATACTCTGCAAGAGGGCCGAGGTGATCTTCCTGCAGATGTAGCAGCGATGGGGGGGATTGGCGGCAAATTCCCCGCTCTGCAGTATCGAAAAGCGGAGGGTGCGAGAGCGCAGGCCGAGATCTGATGCCAGCTTTTCTGCCAAAGCAACCTCCCTTGCCGGCATGGTCTCGCTGGCCAGCACGACTGCCAGGGCTCCATCTCCCAGAGCGCCTCCTGCCAGGGCTGCGAGGAGGCTGCTGTCCACGCCTCCGGAGAAGGATACGAGCAGCTTCTCCTTCACGCGGAGGCTCTGCTTCAGTCCCTCAAGCTTTTCTGCAGAGCTCATAAACAGATCACACTCCCTCTCCTATTTGCCCCTGCACCTCGCTGATATGCAGGCGCTCTCGTCTTCCTGGAGCATGCGGCATACGGCACATATCCTGCCCACCAGATCGCCCCCCCGGACCCTCTGCTCGATGAGGTCGTCGGCAAGGCGGGCTATCGCCTGCCTGATATCCTCGCGAAAGACGATGTTGTAGCCCCTCTTCTTGGAGACGTACTGCGACACTGCAGGGGGCGTGATGCCCAGCATCTTAGAGACCTCCTTTTGGGATATTCCTCTTCTCACCAGCTCCTCAGCGATGGCTGCTCTGATGCTGGGCAGCACATCCCAAACGATCTCCTCACATGGCGACTTCATCTGCATGGCAATCACAATCGGTATTACTTATGAACGGCCGGGATCATATGAAGCTATTCCCTCATGCAGGCCTCAGAATGCCAAATTATAAATCATTAAAGATCGATCGAATAATGATGTCCGATTTCCAGGAGACTGTTGCCGTCCGTGCCAGATCAGCCGTTCACCCCAGAGAGGGGGCCTGCGGCATCTGCCATGCAGTGGCCGAGGAGATCTGCAGCGCAGGTGGAAGAATCGCAGCCTATGAGAAGCCTGAAGGGATACTGGCAAGGGTCTTCGACGACAGTGGAGAGGTGATCGGCGAGGGATTCGGAGTGGTCTGGTCGCCGGCTGTGCTGGCCGCCCAGATCGAGGCAGGCCTGCTGCCCCAGGAGATCGTCCCGGCCCTGAAGAGGGAGGGGATCAATAGCAGAGAGGATATCCGGCTCACCGCCCGGCTGCAGGGCTACGGTCGCGTCCTCACAGCCTCAACCGTGGCCCTGGTGGCGGTCCGGGAGATGGGCGGGCGGACGCTCATACGCAGGAGTGGGCTCGGGGTCGTCGCCTCCTTCCACGATAAAGATGACCGCATCATAGCCGAGTCGCCCGCCTCCTACTGCCCCACATGCGCAGTGGCTATCGGCGCTGCCAGGACGCCCCTCCTGGCTGAGAGGGTCAAAGCCGCCCTCAAGGATGCGCCGAACACAGGCAGGAAGAAGTATGAGATGGGCATTGAGAACCGCTACGTCGTTCGTGGCGGCGCTGTGAAGGTCACACTCGCCCGCGGAGAGGAGATACTGGCCCGCGGGGTGCGGGGATGCTGCATGGCCTACGGCACTGCCAAGGCTGAGATTGTGGCAGGCCTCGTTGGGCAGGCCAGCGCCCAGCTCTTCAAGACCTACTGCAATCTATGCCCCTTCAAGCACTGCTGGATGGAAAAGTCCATGGGGGCGACGGGAAACATCATACTGCACCGTCTGAGCGAGATCGGCACTGAGATCGAGATCACTGCAGACGGGGGCATAGTGGCCAGGATCCCAGGCCAGGAGATTGAGGGGCGGGGCACTCTCTGCTCCCTCTCAGCCCTGACGAATATGCTGCTGCGAGGAGACGCCGCAAAGATCCTGAAGCCTTCGGGCACGAGGAGCTGGGAGAGCGAGAAGCAACAATGAACTCGCCTGCATGATATCGATTAGCACGGAGAGAGGCAGATAGGTTTATATAGAAGCCTGACCGAAAAACCAGCGATGGAGCTAAGCGCAATCGTTTACTGCATCACATTAAAATCCGGTTTAGAACGGACCTTCTTCTAACATAGCTCCGGCTGTATCCTTTTCCTTCATGAATAATGCAAATTATTCCTGGATACGGCTTATTTTGTAGAGTATTATAATTATTATCATATAAAATTTGGAGGTGACTCGCTATGATGAACCGCACTATGAGGCTGCTCTTGCTCTCGGACATTTTCGTCCTGACCGGATTTGGGCTGATTCAGCCCATACTGGCCATTTACATTAACGATGGAGGCGTGACTGGTGGCACGATGCTCACCGCCGGCATGGCGAGCGCCCTCTTCCTGCTCACCAAGTCGCTGGTGCAGCTGCCCTTCGGCCACTATGTAGACGGCCAGCCGGGAAAAGCCCGCTGGCTGATGGTGGGAACGCTGCTCATGGCAGCCGTGCCCATGATATATCTGTCTGCCAGCAGCATATATCATATCTACCTGGCAGAGCTGGTCTACGGAGTTGGAAGCGGCCTGGCCTATCCCACCTGGCTGGGCCTGTGGTCGGTCAACCTGGAGCCGGGAAGGGAGAGCTTCCAGTGGTCCGTCTACCATACCACTACGGGTCTCGGAACTGCTGCCACTGGTGCCGCTGGAGCGGCCGTGGCCAGCCACGTGGGCTTCAACGCCACATTCCTTCTGGCAGGGCTACTATGCATGGCAGGCTGCCTGGCTCTTTTAGTTCTGGAGAGAAGGGAGGGCAGGCCGTGGGAAGGAGCGGGCGGATTTGCCATTCCTTCTGCTATGGTCCAAAATCCTCGAGAAAGCTGATATACGAATAGAGAGATGCCAGCCACATGGCTAGGAGAAGATCTCATGAGAAATGACATACTGCCTCTCATCATCCTGGCCATGCTGCTGTCAGCCGGCATGGCCTTCCAGCCTGCAGAGCAGACCGGCACAGACGATACATTGCCTTCCCAAAACAATGCTCAAGAGCCGGAGGCGGTTGATGCCGCTCAGACGGCCCGCCCCGAAACAGGAACATACATCCGCGACATGAGACGGGATGGATACGGCCTGCTGGTCATATACAACAACTGGACGATGGACACTGTGGCTGTTCTTACCGACAGGTGGGATAAGCCCAGGATAGCCGTTTATCTGCGGACCAGGGATGCCCTGGAGATAGACGGCATAAGGGATGGAGAGTACGGCCTGTACTTCACCATCGGAAAAGGATGGAATTCCAGCGCAGGGAAGTTCGATGATGTTTACGGCTATTACCACTACAACGATCCCATGATATTCGAGACGGATGATGTTGGCGACGAGATCGAATACACGATTCTGGAGCTGGACCTCTACGAGGCCGATGCCACAAACTTCGTGCCCGGACAGTTCCAGTTCCCCGATATCAGCTCCTGAGATCCAATGACGCCTCAATCCTTTTCAAAGACTGCCTGCACCTCGCAGCGCAGCAGATCAGTTCCCATGATGCGCATGCTCCATCTGCACTCCTCGACGGATACGGGCCGCAAATCGCAGAAAAGCTCCTCTGCCTCCCACTCCCGGAAGAAGTGGGTGGCTATCCCATTTCTCCTCAGAAACGTCCCGGACTCCACTTGCTCGCCCTTTCCGTCCCGTATATCGCCGGCGGCAAACTCCCGGAAGAAGAGGCGGCCGCCTGGGACCAGCACCCGTGCCGCCTCGGCTGCCAGGGCGCGCCGTCCGGGCAGCAGCAGGTGGCCTGTGACATGAAAGGCAAAGACGGCATCGAATACGCTATCCAGAAAGGGCAGGCGGCAGGCGTCGGCAAGGATGAGGCGAGCGGCTGTGGAGAGGCTGCGAGACAGCCGGAGCGCCGGAAGGGAGAAGTCCAGGGCATATGACAGCCAGCCATCCGGCATGCCGGCCAGGGTCTTTCCGTCCCCGCAGCCCAGCTCCAGAACATTCGATCCTTCGGGCAGAGCTGGCATGCCGACAACCTTCCCGCCCCAGAGCCTTCCCCTGCCGGCGTACTCTCTGTCCCAGGCCTTTATGCACGTGAGCAAGTCCACAAAAGAAGATAAGCAGATGGAGGCAAATAAGACCGCCGGCCAAAAGGGTCATTACAGTTGTCAGGGATAGAGCCATCTATGATCTACACCATAACCCTCAATCCAGCTCTGGACCGCACCCTCTGGGTTCAAAAGGTGAAGAGCGATGTCTCCAACCGCATCATAGAGGAGAGGAGCTTCGCAGGAGGCAAGAGTGTGGACGTCTCCAAGGTTCTCAAGAACCTGGGCATCGATAACATCGCCCTGGGCTTTGTGGGCGGCTTCGCCGGCAGGGAGCTGGAGGGACGGCTGCTGAACGAGGGGATACAGACGGACTTCGTCCACGTATCCGGGGAGACGCGGACAAACATCATCATTCACGAGAGGGAGACGGGAGCGCAGCTGGCCTTCAACGCCCGCGGCCCGGAGATTCATCCCTCAGAGATCATGGAGTTCATAGAGCTGCTGCAGCGGCTTTCATGCGGCGATCTGGTGACCATCGGCGGCAGCCTTCCGAGAGGAGTCAGTCCCGAGATCTACAGGAAGATCATAACCATTGTCAAGAGGTGCGAGTCCGCTGCCGTCCTGGATGTGGACGGCGAAGCCCTGCGCGCCGGGATCACCGCCCGGCCTGATATCATCAAACCCAATATCCATGAGCTGTCTGAGCTGGTGGGCCGGGAGCTGAAGGGAATCGATGAGATCACAGCCGCCGCCAGGGAGATCAACCGGCAGGGAGTCAGGATCGTCCTTGTCTCAATGGGGGCGAGAGGCATACTCATGGTCTCGGAGGAAAAAGAGCTTTTGGCTGTGCCCCCCACTGTTGATGTTGCCAGCACCATCGGTGCCGGAGACTCTTCTGTAGCAGGATTCGTCAGCGGCCTGGTGCAGAATAAGAAGCTGGAGCAGTGCCTGGCCTATGCAGCAGCCGCCGGCACTGCCACCACACTGCATCAGGGGACGGCTCTCGCTCAAAAGGAGGACTTCGACAGGCTCGTGCCCCATGTGCAGGTGACTGCCTTAAGCAGTGTAATCGAGAAGGAAAAGGAAAAGGCAAATGCGATGTGAAGGGATATGGAGAGATTGATGGAAAAGGTCATAGTCCCCCTGGATGTGCCTGCAGAGAGCCGCCGCAAATACGTGGACAGCTACTCCAGGATCACCAAAGGCAGCGGACGGCTGATGCTCTTTGCAGGAGACCAGAAGGCAGAGCACCTCAACGACGACTTCTTCGGCCCTGGAATAGATCCTCAAGACGGCGATCCCGAGCACCTCTTCAAAATCGCTGAGAGGGCGAAGATAGGGGCCTTCGCCAGCCAGCTCGGCCTCATCGCCCGATACGGCATGGACTATCCGGATGTGCCCTATCTCGTCAAGATCAACTCCAAGACCAACCTTATCAAAACCACCCAGGCAGATCCAAACAGCCCCCAGTGGATAGATGTGGGGCAGGTGGTGCGTTTTAAGGAGAGTGCCGGCCTGGATATCCTGGGGGTGGGCTACACTGTGTACCTGGGATCGGAGCACGAGGGACAGATGCTCTCCCAGGCGGCGCAGATCGTCTGGCAGGCACACCAGGCGGGCCTGGTGACTGTGCTCTGGATATACCCGCGCGGAAAAGCTGTCAAGGACGAGAAGGACCCGCACCTCATCGCCGGGGCGGCTGGTGTGGCGGCGACGCTGGGAAGCGACTTTGTCAAGGTCAACTATCCGAGCAAAGATGGCATCATCCCGGCAGAGGCGTTCCGGGAGGCGGTGCTGGCAGCCGGCCGCACTGGAGTTGTCTGCGCCGGAGGGAAGAGCACAGACGCAAGGTCATTTCTGCAGAGGCTTTACGACCAGATTCACATCAGCGGGGCGGCCGGAAATGCGACAGGCAGGAATATTCACCAAAGGCCCCTCTTAGAGGCGGTGCGCCTTTGCAATGCCATTTATGCCGTGACTGTGGAGGACGCCAGCGCCGATGAGGCCTACAGCATCTACCAGGGAAACGGCAGATCGGAATAAAAGGGGGGAGCCAGCAGAGAAATGGCAAAGCTCGTTTTGCTCAGACACGGCCAGAGCATCTTTAATGAGGAGGGCAGGTTTACCGGATGGATGGATGTCGACCTCTCTGTGAGAGGCAGGGCGGAGGCGGAGATGGCCGGCCGGCTGATGCGAAGCCACGGCCTGTCCTTCGATATCGCCTTCTCCTCCTCGCTGAAGCGGGCCATTCGCACCATGTGGATTGTGCTCGATGAGATGGATTTGATGTGGATTCCTGCCCTGCCATGCTGGCGGCTCAACGAGCGCTTTTACGGGGAGCTGCAGGGCAGGAGAAAAGCCGAGGTGGAGAAGGTCTACGGTGTTGAGCAGGTGCGGAGGTGGAGGAGGGGGTATAACGAGATGCCGCCGGAGGTCTCAGTGGATGACGACCGCTACCCCGGCCTCGACCCGCGCTACAGGGATGTGGAGGAGTGCTTTCTTCCGAGGTCCGAGTCGCTAAAGGACACTGAGGAGAGGATTGTGCCCTTCTGGAGGGCTCTGATCCTTCCGGAGATCAGAAAGGGGAGAGATGTGCTGGTGGTCTCACACGGAAACAGCATCCGGGCCTTCGTCAGATATCTGGAGGACATATCGGAATCCGGCATCGAGAGGATGGAGATTGCCACGGCCCGGCCGCTGGTCTACGAGCTGAAGAGTGTGGGGAGCGAGGGGAAGAGCGAACTGTGCCTCGCGGACCGCTACTACCTGTCCGGCAGCAGGGCAGAAAATTCGAGGGGATGACAGGGATGGCATACCAGATTGAGATCATATCCATAGAGAGAAAGGAGGAATTTATCGAGAGGTACGCCGGCCAGGTGCTATACGAGATCAAGTCGGACATATACGGCTGCTGCATCAAGCTTCTCACCGGCAGCCTGTCTGTGAAGAACTCCTGGGAGGAGAGCTTCTACTTCGCATCGCAGAGCACTCGCTCTCACGGCAGGCTCTATGTCCTGGAGGATAAAGCAGTGGGCGAGGACAGCGTCTTCTACGATCCCAATTCCAGGAGCTGCTTTATATTCAACATGGACTACTACGGCTGGATAAAGTCGCTGGCATTATCCCTGGCTGGAGACATTCTGGAGGACGACCACTCCATCTACTCGGTGCACGGGGCCTGCCTGGACCTGCAAGGCCGGGGGGTCTGCATCCTGGGCGGCTCCGGGGCGGGCAAGACAACCCACACATACGGCCTCCTCAGGAGCCCAAAGGTTCGTGCAGTCTCAGACGACTGGTTCTTCGGCAGGATCTTCGGGGATGACATCCTGGCCTTCGGCTCCGAAAAGAACTTCTACATCCGCTCAGACCTGGCGGAGATATGGAAGGAGTTCGCCGGTCTCGTTGGCAAAGCCACTCTGGACGGCAGGGGCAGGGCGGTGGTGGACCTGCGCTGGGTGGTGGGAAAGGGAAGGATCCTGCCGCTGACAACGCTGCAGGATGTGATAATCCTCAAGCGCGACCCCATGCAGGAGGAGATCGTGCGGGAGCTGGACGGAGCTGAGGCGCTGGCAATACTGGAGAGAAGCGGCTACTTCAATCCCCATCTGCTGGTCGACAATGGCTTCAAGCGGCATCTGAGAAGCCGCTTCTTCCGGGAGCTGCTCTCCCGGGCGCATGTGCACGAGGTCAATACCAGGGGAACGCCGGAGGAGAGCCAGAGGGCGATCGGGGAGATATTAAAACCGAGTTGGCATATTTTATCCCCACCCTGAAGGATGGGGTATTCCCGCTGCGCCCTCTCCACTCCTCAGAGATAAAATCATTCATAACTCCCCCTATTTCTTTCGCCCCGCACCGCATAGATTTAGATACTTGGCCCTTTTACCAGATAACCGTAAATGCCCGCAGATCCTGTCGCCAAATGGGAGGAGTTCCTGCACACCCGCTACTGGGATGAGCTGCTGGAGCTTGCCGACTCCTATCCTGATGAGAGAAGCCTGCACGTCAGGTTCCCTGACCTGGACCGCTACGATCCCGAGTTCGCAGAGGAGCTGCTGGACGATCCAGAGAAGATCCTGGATGCGGCCAAAGCTGCCCTCCTCGAGCTGGACCTGCCTATGGACGTCTACCTGGACAGAGCCCACGTGCGCGTTGTAGAGCTGCCCCGCCACTTCAAGACCCGCGAGCTGCGATCCGACCACATAAACAAGCTTCTGGCCATAGACGGCCTCGTGCGAACTGCGACAGAAGTCCGCCCCAAGATCGTCTCAGCAGCCTTCCAGTGCCAGAGGTGCGGCTATACCTTCTTCAAGGAGCAGACCGGAAACAAGTTCGAGGACCAGAACCTCAAGTGCATGAACCAGGCCTGCGACAGGGGCGGCCCCTTCAAGCTGCTTCTCGCCCAGTCCAGGTTCGTGGATGCCCAGAAGATCCGGGTGCAGGAGTCCCCTGAGGACCTGCGGGGCGGCGAGCAGCCGCAAACCCTTGATGTGGAGCTGGAGGACGATCTGGCTGGGCGCATCTTCCCGGGAGACCGGGTGATCGTCAACGGCATTCTCAAGTCCTACCAGCGCACATCACCGCAACAGGGCAAGAGCACGTACTTCGACCTCGTCCACCGGGGCATATCCGTGGAGATGAAGGAGCAGGAGTTCGAGGAGATAGAGATAGGCCAGGAGGAGGAGAAGCTGATACTTGAGATGTCCTGTGACCCCGAGATCTACGATAAGGTCAGAAGCTCCATCGCCCCCTCCATCTACGGATACGACGATGTGAAGGAGGCCCTGGCGCTGCAGCTGGTCTCTGGCTTCGAAAAGCATCTTCCCGACGGAGCCCGCATCCGGGGCGACATCCATATCCTCCTGGTGGGCGACCCCGGCATAGCCAAGTCGCAGATGCTGCGCTACATGACCAAGATCTCTCCCCGCGGCATATACACCTCAGGCAAGAGCTCGACCTCTGCAGGGCTCACAGCCACCGCAGTGAAAGACGAGCTGGGGGACGGCCGATGGACCATCGAGGCCGGAGCCCTGGTGCTTGCCGACAAGGGCATCGCAGCCATAGACGAGATGGACAAGATGAACAGCGAAGACAAGAGCGCACTGCACGAGGCCATGGAGCAGCAGAGCTATCACTCATCCACAGAGATTCAGCTCTCAGACGGCAGAAAGGCCCGTATTGGCGAGCTTGTGGACAGGCTGATGGCGACCCGGCCCGAAGAGACGATTGCCGGCAAGGAATGCGAGATCCTCCCTTTAAAAGAGGGTATAAGGATAAAAAGTACAGACATGAACTGCATCTTCGATGCAAATGTTGATAGGGTCAGCAGACACACAGCTCCGGGATATTTTATTAAGATACGGTATTCAAACGGGCGCGAGATAATTGTAACTCCAGAGCATCCTGTGTACATCGCAGGTGAAGAGAATGCCGCCGCCTGCATTCCCGCCTGCGAGGCTAAGGCCGGAGAGATGGCACCTGCGACAGCTCCGGCATCTGAGGGCGGAGAAAAGATCGTATTTCTGAGGATAACAGATGTGCAGGCCGTGCCCAATGAGGGCGAGAGGTATGTATACGACATCACAGTCGAGCCAAGCCACACATTCATCTCCCTGGGCCTCATCCTGCACAACACCATAAGCGTCGCCAAAGCCGGGGTCATGGCCACCCTCAAGTCTCGCTGTGCTCTGCTCGCCGCCGCCAATCCCAAGCTGGGCCGCTTCGACAAGTACGAGCCCATCGCACCCCAGATCAACCTCACCCCGGCCCTGATGTCCCGCTTCGACCTGATATTTGTGCTGACCGACGACCCGGACACCAAGAGGGACTCGGCCATCGCCGAGCATATACTGAAGAGCAACTACGCAGGAGAGCTGGCCAGCCAGATCTCCTGGAATCCGGATATCACACAGGAGGACATCGACGAGGCCCTGGTGGTGATCAAGCCGGCCATAGAGCCGGAGCTATTGCGAAAGTATGTGGCGTATGCCCGAAAGAACATCTTTCCCACCCTCTCAGACGAGGCCAGGGATTACTTCCTGAACTACTACGTGGGGCTGAGGAGCCAGGGACAGGACAGCAGCAAGCCCGTCCCCGTCACCGCCAGGCAGCTGGAGGCGCTCATCCGCCTGGGCGAAGCCAGCGCCCGGCTGCGCCTCTCTCCGAAGGTCACCATTGAGGATGCCCGGCGCGTGGTCAGGATCCAGGAGGCCTGCCTGAGAAAGGTGGGCGTCGACCCGGAGACCGGCTTTCTGGATGCCGACATAATCGCCACAGGCACCACCAAGAGCACGAGGGACAGGACCAGATCCGTGATGGATATCATCCGCGATGTCAGCCGGGAGCAGCAGGGGCCTGCGCCAAGAGATGCAGTTCTCGACCGGGCGGAGGAGCTGGGCATAGAAAGATCTAAAGCGGAGGAGATCATCGACCGCATGAGAAGAGACGGAGACGTCTTCGAGCCACGTCCGGGCATGCTCAAGCTGCCCTAGCCGGAAAAAATGATTGATATGAATGAAATGTCTGAAGGATCAAGAAGCCAAGGATCTGCCGAAGATGCCGGCGGCCGCGAGATGTACCTGAAGAGCTATCATCAGGGCGCAGAGGTGCTGGTCGCCGTCTGCGATTGCTCGGTTTTGGGAAAGAAATTTGCAGAGGGCCGTCTCAAGATAGATGTCAGCCTGGACTTTTTCGGCTGTGAAAAGGCCTCCTGTGCCGAAGTTGAGGCGGCCCTGGCACAGGCCACCATGGCCAACTTCGTGGGCTGCAAGACAGTCGAGCACGCCATCTCCCTGGGCTATGTGGAGAGGGACAATGTCCTGTCCATCGAGGGAATTCTCTGCGCTCAGATGGTTCGGATGTAGGAGCGAATTGATGCAGGCCCTCTGCCCCAGGTGTGGCATGCCCTCAGAAGGAGGACTGTGCAAAAGCTGTGCCCTGGAGACCACAAAGATCTTCAGCTGCCCGGATCAAGTGGAGGTGGTGATCTGCTCTGTCTGCGGCTCGCAGCATGTAAAGGGCAGGTGGCTGCAACCGGATGACCGCGACGAAGAAGAGATGGCGGCCTCTGCAGCCGCAGATGCCGTCTGGCTGCACAGGGATCTGGCCGGGGCGGACATCGATGTCGACCTGAAAAAGGTGGGGGCCACACGCTACCTGGCTGCAATCGACATCACCGGCAGCTTCCAGGGCGAGCCCGTTTCCCTGCAATGCAGTATCGCCGTGAGGGTCAAAATGATGGCCTGCGATCGCTGCAGCCGCATTGCCGGAAAGTACTTCGAGTCCACTGTGCAGCTGCGGGGAAATGCGGGCCGCGCCATCACCGCCCGTGAGATGGAGGAGTGCAAGAAGATGGCCGGGGATATGGCAGACGCCGGCTACCGGGCTGGAGAGATGCTCTCATTCATCCAGGAGATGAAAGAGGTCAAAGGCGGCCTGGATATCATCCTCGGCTCAACTCAGCTGGGCAGGCGCATGGCCAGGGCTTTTCAGGAGCGCTTCGGCGGTCGGCTGCTGGAGACTGCCAAGCTGGTGGGCAAAAAGGACAGCTGTGACGTCTTCCGCACTACACTGCTTGTCAGATTCCCGAGGCTGCAGCGCGGCGACATCGTATCCTTCCGGGGATCTCTGGCCTATGTCTCCGGCTTCGATGGCAAGGCCACCCTCCTTACGACGCTGAGGGAGGGCCGCCGCACATCCATGAGCGAGGAGAACTCGCAGACGGTGCCCGTTCTGGGAAACAGAGGAGATGCAGTTGCGGCTACTGTGATCTCCGCAGACAGGGACGTCCTGGAGATCATGGACCCCGAGACATTTCGCTCAGCTCTCGCGGCCCGCCCCAAAGGCCAGGAGGTCCGGCCGGGAGAAGAGGTCATGGTTGTAAGAACAGCTGATGGATTTATAGTATTGTAAAATTTTGATGAGAGTATATCCACCACAAAGTTCTTAAACTAGTTTCATACAAATTTAAAGGAAGAAGCAATATTTGAGCTTCCCAATCACATGATAATTAAGCCCTTAATAAATGCCTTCAGGGCGATGAAATAGTTGGATGAACCTCATATTCACCATCATTAAATGCTCACTGCCTGCCCGCGAAAGGGCATGGTCGAAATTCCAGAAAAGGGACGCGGACTGGCATGCCGTTGGCCAGAGTTAGCTGTGCCTGTGGGTGTGAATTTTATCTGACTATTTTAAATTAAGAGGTGTTATATATGCAAAATGTTGATACAACTAAATATGTCATTTATGCGGATATAACGGCTGAAGGGATAGTGGAGCGGCCAGACGTGGTCGGAGCCATCTTCGGCCAGACCGAGGGCCTTCTGGGCTCCGACCTCGATCTTCGCGATCTTCAGAAATCAGGAAGACTGGGCAGGATAGATGTCCAGATCACATCCAGCGGAGGAAAGTCTAGCGGCACCATCTCCATCCCCTCAAGCTTCGACAAGGTGGAGACGGCGATCCTCGCCGCCGCCCTGGAGACCATAGACCGGGTGGGCCCCTGCATCGCCAGGATTGCCGTAAACCGCATCGAAGATGTGCGCGCCTCCAAGAGAAGGTATGTCATAGACAGGGCCAAGCGCATCCTGGTGGAGATGTTCGATGAGAACATCCTGGAGACAGAGGAGATCACCGAGGAGATCAAGCAGTCGGTGCGGGTGGAGGAGATAACCCATCTGGGCAAGGACAGCCTGCCCGCCGGCCCGAATGTCCTCGAATCAGATGCCATTTTGGTGGTGGAGGGCCGGGCAGATGTGCTCAACCTGCTCAAGTACGGCATCAAGAACGCCGTGGCCGTTGGCGGAACCAATGTGCCTCCTACCATACCCGACCTGTGCGCCAAGAAGGTCGTTACGGCCTTCACAGACGGCGATAGGGGCGGAGAGCTGATCATCAAGGAGCTTTTACAGGTTGCGGACATAGACTTCGTGGCCAGGGCTCCGGAGGGCAAATCGGTTGAGGACATGACCCAGAAGGAGATCGTCCGGGCGCTGCGCCAGAAGATCCCTGTGGAACAGGTGCTCGATCAGTACAAGATCAGGAGCCAGCCGAAGAAGAGGCGGGAGATCACAACCAAGAGAAAGAGCCTCATCCGGGAGAAGCCCTTCTGCGTGAGAAACATCGCAGAGAGGGCGGAGGCCATCGCCCCCCGCCGGGTGGTGCCCCGCGAGGTTCAGCCCGCGGCCGTGCAGGCTGCGGAGGAGGCAGTTGCAGCCGCGACCGAGCCCGCCCCAGAGCCGGAGAGGGAGTGGTTCAGGCATCACGTCGAGGAGCTCGACGGGACCCTATCCGCCCGCATCATGGACAAAAACCAAAATGTCCTGAAGGAGGTCGCAGTCAGGGACCTGGCCCGTGAACTGAAGGAGGGCAATGGAGATGCGAACGGCGTGATCTTCGATGGAGTGGTGACCCAGCGCATACTGGACATTGCCGCCGAAAAGGGTCTGGAGTACCTCATAGGCGCGAAGATGGGAAATATCGCCAAGAGCCCGTCTTGCGTCAAAGTGCTCACCAAAGAGGCGTAAATATTTGCGCCTCCCGTCTATTATTCGATCCTCTCATCTCTATTTTGAAATTTATATTATGAGGTTTAAATGGAGTTCAAGCAGTGCATCGTGATCAGAGAGGATCTGAAGCTCTCCCCGGGAAAGCTGGCGGTACAGGTGGCTCATGCCGCTGTCATGGCCGTGGAAAGGGCAGAGAAGATGGACAGGTCAACTGTTTCCGAATGGAAGGCTGAGGGCCAGAAGAAGGTAGTTCTTAAGGTGCCGGGAGTGCCGGAGCTCTTCCGGCTGCGGGAGGAGGCGGAGAGGGCTGGAATTGCCAGCGCCATCGTTGCCGATGCCGGCCTTACAGAGATTCCCGCAGGAACCATAACCGCCCTGGGCCTTGGACCCGCTCGCGACAGGCTGATGGATAAGGTGACAGGCAAGCTCAAGCTTGTCTAGAGAATATGATTGCTGCAGACGATCTGGACAGATCTGTGGGCATGGAGTATCTGATCACAGACACTCCGGGCTGCGGAGGATCCATCAAAGGCTCAGCCGGGGATTTCGTCGTCTCCGAGGTGTTCCCGGACCTCCCCTATGAAGGCGGCAGGTATCTGGTGCTGGAGGTTGAGAAGACCAACTGGGATACCCACCGCCTCATCCGGGAGATGGCACGGCAGCTTCGAATCAGCCAGAAGAGGTTTGCCTGGGCCGGAACCAAAGACAAGAGGGCCGTGACCAGCCAGAGGATCAGCATAATGAACCTGGATGAGCAGGCCCTGGACTGTCTGCACCTGCCAGACCTGAAGATAAGGGTTTTGGGCAGGACCAACCGGTCGGTGGGCCTCGGAGACCTGCTTGGCAACAGGTTCAGGATCGTCATCCGGGATCTTTCGTGTCCCGATCCCGCCATCAGGATGGAGCAGATCACAGAGCAGATCAAAAGGCTGAGGGGTGTCCCCAACTACTTCGGCCTACAGAGGTTCGGGGAGAGAAGGCCGGTCACCCACCTGGTGGGCGAGGCCATGGCAAAGGGAAGGATGGAAGAGGCAGTCTTCATCTACCTGGCCATGCCCTTTCCTGCAGAGCCGGAGCAGACGAGGCTTGCGAGGGAGAGGCTCTGGGCAGAGAGGGACGTCAGGGAGGCCCTGAAATATTTTCCCGAATACCTGAACTTCGAGCTGGCCGTGATGAACTACCTGGCCGAGCATCCGCAGGACTATGCCCGCAGCTTCGATGTCCTATCCGCGAACCTAAAGCGCCTGTTTGTGCACGCCTACCAATCATACCTCTTCAATAAGATCCTCAGCCGCCGCCTGGCTGCCGGCCTGCCCGTGCATGAGGCTGTGCCAGGAGATGTGGTATGCTTTTCAAAAGACGGGCGGCCGGACATGGGCAGGCTGCAGACTGCCGACGAAGAGAGCCTGGCTGCCATCAACCGCCTGGCAGAGAGGGGCAGGGCTTATGTCACCCTCCCGCTCATCGGGTATGACACCGCCCTGGCGGACGGCAGGGAAGCGCAGGGCAGGATAGAGAGGCAGGTTATGGCTGAGGAGGGCATGACTGCGGAGAGCTTCCGGATTGAGGAAAATCCCGGTCTCGGCTCGCGGGGAACGAGAAGGGCGGCCTTATGCCCAGTAGAGCCGCAGATCCGTGTGGAAGAGGGCCGGGCAGAGATGCAGTTCGTCCTGCCCAAAGGAAGTTATGCCACAGTTGTGCTCAGAGAATATATGAAAGAGAAGCGAAGTGAGCTAGCCGGGGAATGACAAAGTGCAACTGGAATTAGATGACCCGTATGTTGTGGTTTACAAGCAAATTCATGCCGTGGTGGATGATAATGCCGGCCGTGTGGAGCTACTTGAGCGCTCCAACTGCTATGGGGGTTCTGCCTGGGCCAGGTACCATTACTCGCACGGGCCGCTGGTCAAAAGCTCTCGCGCCCTTGGCGAGTGGTTTCGATACGAGCTAGTCCCTGGAAAGGCCGACTTAGACCTGGTCTCCTCCAGGCGGTCCGCGGGGATTGAATCAGTGGCTGTGAACGGCTCAGAGGTCGCGATCACCTATGCAGGCCTCGGCGGAGGCGGTGTGGGAGCGACACTCACCCGCGCCAGAGCCGAGGATGTGCTGCGATATGATGTGACCGAATGCGGTGGAGGGAGGATTGGCCGTGGGACCATTGTCTTTCCACGCAGGGAGAGGATGATCATCGGAGTTGACGACACCGACTCCAAATCGGATGGGGCCACATGGACTTTGATTCACAACATCGCAGCCAGGGTGGACCGGGCTGAGGCACGCTACATATCCCACTCTCTGGTGCAGCTATTTCCAGTTCCCACCAAGACCCAGAACTGCGTGGCCACAGTGGTGGAGTTTGCATGCCTGCCGGAGAGGGGTGAGGCCATGCTCTCTGATTTCAAGGCTCTGCTCAGGAAGTATTCTGTATCCTCTCAGACCGGAATGGCCGTCTTCCGGGGCTATGATCCCTCCTCGCTGCTCCCCTTTGGTCAGAGGTGCAAAAGGGAGAGGGTGCAGCTTGAGGATGCCCTGGAGGCCGCCCGCGAGAGCGGTGTGCAGATCCTCATGAACGGGCACGGACAGATCGGAGCGGTTGCCGCCCTTCCATTCTGTGCCCGGCCGGATGAGTCTGTGGTGCCGGGAGCATAAGAATGAGAGGCTTTTGATAAAGAGGCGAACGTGTCGGAAAGCGGTGTTGAGGCGGCGGCCCAGGCGGCCCGGGACGCGGCAGCGGCAGTGCGGACATATGTACCCGGCTATCCAGTGACGGCTCTGGGGGAGGCCCTGCAGGCCCAGATCGCCGTGAGCGAGAAGGTGGCGCTCGAGATCGCACTTGGAGCCTCGGCCACAGGCCTGCGCTCTGTCGTGCTGGTCAAGCAGATGGGCATGAATGTGCTGCTCGACCCGCTGGTCATCTCAGCCACGCACGGCATCGGCTCGGGGCTGGTTGTGATCGCCGGCGACGACCTGGGGCCGAAGGGCTCGCAGACTGAGATGGACAGCCGCTACTTTGGGCCGCTGGCGAAGCTGCCAGTCCTCGATCCTAAAGATCCTGCATACCTGCATGCCAGCCTGATGGAGGCCTTCTCCCTCTCCGAGCATCTGAGAGCTCCGGTCATAGTGCGGGTGACAGCCCAGCTTCTGGCAGCGCATGGCCCGCCCATACAGCCCCGGCCCGAGAAAGCCCCGGGCCAGCGGCTTGAGAGGGAGATATGGGAGCTGACTGCAAAAGGAAGACAGCAGAGGCATTCGGAGATGACGATGGCATCTGCCCGGCAGGCTGCCGAGTCTTCGGTCACTAACCGGCTGGAGATATCGGGGGATATAGGCATCATCGCCTCAGGAAGGGCAGCCGCCCTGGCAGAGGGCCTCGGTGTCTCTCTTCTCACCATCGGCTACGCCTATCCCCTGCCGGAGAGGCTTGTACGCCGCTTTATCGATGGTCACAGGCTGGTTCTGGTAGCAGAGGAGCCGGAGCCGTTCATCGAATCCCATCTGGCCATGAGCCCCAGGGTCCGGGGAAAGCTCTCCGGCCATCTGCCACATGGGCTGCTGAACAGGTCAGACATCATCTCCGCCCTGGAGGGGCTTGAGGAAAGGCCAGCCAGAAGGCCGCTTGTCTACGAGAGCGTGGCCGAGAGGGGATATGAGGGCATATGCGAAGGCTGCCCCTTCGCCCCGCTGTTCTCAGCTCTGGCTGCGGTAGACGTCCCTGTGGCTGGGGACGCCGGCTGCGCCATCCGTGCCAGCCGGGAGCCGTTTGCCTCTGTGGACATGGCCTACGGCCTGGGCTCGGCAGCTGCTGTGGCCTCGGGCTTCGCCCAAAAGGGCATTGCTCTCCTGGGAGACTTCGCCCTGGCCCACTCAGGATTGCAGGGGCTGATCAATGCCGTCTGGCAGAAGAGGGATCTGCTTGCGGTTGTCATCAAGAACGATGTGGCTGCCATGACCGGCGGCCAGCCGTCCCCGGATTTGACAGCAGCTCTTCAGGCGCTACTGCCAGTGCGCCGCCTGCATCTGCCCGCGCCGGTAGTGGAGGTGGAGGCGCTGATCAGGGAGGAGCTGGCCATGCCCGGGCCGAGGGCGGTGGTGGCGGAGGGCATGTGCGCGAAGAAGTGGAAGATGTGAGGGAAAAGGTTTCTGAGCAATCAGCGATGGTATGTGTTTAGCTCTTAACTCAATAACGTGATCCAACCAACATCCATTCGACCACAAGAATTATATATTATTTTGGCAATAATGATTTGATGGGAGTATGCAAGAAGAAGAGTTTATCGAGCAACTCAGAGCGTGTGGAGTCCTGAAATTATTTCGCGTCCGTCCTAGTTTTATAGTGTTTGAATTATTCATATAATTTCACAACCCAAACAGTTCTATGGCCAATTGCGAAATAAGCTTCCAAAGGCATTTTTCGCCTGAAAGC
>JAGPMN010000013.1 GCA_018052825.1 Methanothrix sp. | reverse complement strand
AAAATACCTGATTCAATTGTCGTGAAATTGATTGATCGATGATCAAGTGGTGGGCAATTGATTGCGAAAAAAATCTAAATATGAATAAGTCAAGTTAGTATTAGTAATCAAATGTGAATTAGTCAAGTAAATTTGTTTCCAATAAATAGGAACCAAGCGTTATCATTACATTGGATTTTTGCTTGAGAATTGACGCATTTATGATGAAAACGCATTAAAGGAACTCCTGCTTAGAGTTCTTATGATCAGATAATACCAAAAGATTAAATAGTAATATGCACGTTTCGGTTTTCGATGAGAAAATATGAGGATTGGGCATGAAGATCATTTGCATTTTGGCTTTGCTTTTCTGCATTTTCTACCTTCCAGGGATCGCTTCCAGCTCTGAGACGGCATCTATCCCTGGGGATACAAATGGCGACAGAATGGTATCCGCGGAAGAATTACAGAATGCAGAAAAAGAGTTCGGTGAGGGAAAGATCAGCTCAGCAGATCTTGAGACGATCAGGCTCATTCACGAGAGCTATCCCCGCTCTGTAAAAGATTCTACAGGAGAGGAAGTAACGATTTATAAACCCGTAGAGAGGATTGCCGTGATGACCACCGAGGACTATGAGATACTGCGCACCCTTAACAGCACAGATAAAATCGTTGCTGCCAGCAAATATATTGTGCAGAGCATGGAGGAGGGAAGCGGCGATCTTTACGCAGACGGAGCTGGTTACGCCAACATTGGCAGCCCTATCTCATCCGTTGACTGGGAGGCCTTGATCAAGGCCGACCCCGATCTCGTCATAACCTATGTCAGCAGCCCCAAACAGGAAGATCTGGATCGAAATCTCGGGGGCACTAACATACCAGTGATCCGCTGGGATTCAGGAAATATATCCCAGTATATTGATATCGTAAAAAATATGGGCCGCTTGTTGGACAAAGACGAGGAGGCTGAGGAATACTCCGAATTCTTTGATGAGAGTCTTGGTAGATATCTCGACGAGGTAAAGGCCCGGTCACAGGCCGAAAAGCCGAAGGTCTATTTAGAGGCCGACTTCGGCGGCGGCCAGACCTATTTCACCTGTGGCTCTGGCCACGCTCACAATGCCCTTGTCGCTGCCGCGGGCGGGGATAACATATTCTCAGGTCTGCAGGGCTTCAAGCAGGTTGACCCAGAATCGGTAGCCATGAAGAATCCTGATGCCATATTGCGCTATAAGTATCTCAAAGATAGCCCCGGAATCGAGAAAGAACTCTCCAATACTACAGCTCTTGAGGTATTGAGGGATGAGCTGCTCAATAGGCAGGAGCTGGGCAGGACTCCTGCAATACAGAACCGGTGTGTTTATGTGTTCACCTGGGACTGCACCAGAGGCGGAGCGAGGTTCTTCCTGGGCATGGGCTATCTGGGAAAATGGCTTCAGCCCGAGATCTTCCATGACTACCATCCCAGAGAGGCGTATCAGGAATACCTCAACAGATTCCAGCATGTAGATGTTGATGTGCTCAATAGCGGAGTGTTCGCCTATCCAGAGGAGTAGATAGATGTCGATGGCACATTCCCAGGATAACTCTGCTGCGAACCTGAAGGAGGAGTACGAGAGGTTCACCGGCAGAAAGCTCTCCTTCCTCTTCGCCTTCATTTTGGCGATAATTTTACTGGCTGGCTACGCCGCCACCCTGGGATCTGCCGACATCAGCGTCATGGGCGTCTACTCGGCCATACTGGCCCGCTTCTTCCCAGGTCATTTCCAGACCGACTGGTTCTCGGACACCATCGTCTGGGGGCTGCGGCTGCACAGAATTCTGCTGGCGATAGTCGGAGGATTCGGCCTGGCCACTGCCGGGGCCGTTATGCAGGGAATCCTTAAAAATCCCCTCGCAAGCCCCTTCACCCTGGGCATCTCCTCGGCAGCGGGCTTCGGTGCGGCTTTGGCCATTGTCATGGGGGCTGGGTTTGTAGGCGGCCAGTGGTTGATCGTGGGCAACGCCTTCATTTTCACAGTTCTGGCATCGCTCGCTGTATACGGACTGGCAAAATACAAAGGGATCACCCCGGAGACGATGATCCTGGCTGGAATCGCCATCATGTACTTCTTCTCTGCCATGACCTCCTTTCTGCAATATGTGGGCCATGCAGAGCAGGTTCAGGAGGTCGTCTTCTGGATGATGGGCTCTTTGGGCCGCTCCTCCTGGGATAAGGTCTGGATAGTCTCAGGGGTAATCGCATTATGCTTTCCATATCTTCTCATCAAATCCTGGGATATCAATGCCCTTGGAGCCGGGGATGAGACTGCAAAGAGCCTGGGTGTAAATGTGGAGAGAACACGCGTCATCTGCATGATGCTGGTCTCGTTCATAACAGCGGCTGTGATATGCTTTACTGGCACCATAGGATTCATCGGCCTGGTGGCCCCTCACATCACGCGCATGATAATCGGGGGCGATCACAGATTCCTGCTGCCGATCTCAGGCCTGGCCGGCGGACTGCTGCTCCTGGCTGCAGATACCGTGGCCAGGACCATACTTGCTCCAGTGATACTGCCGGTGGGCATTATGACCGCCTTCCTGGGCGTGCCATTCTTCGTATACCTCTTCGTGCGCCGGAAGAAGGAGTTCTGGTAAGCTGCCAGCAGAAGGGTCTTCCTTATTCCAAATTTATTATTTGATAATACATTTCCATCAGTAAGTTTTATTAATATGGTGTGAGAGTATATCCCAAGTCGACACCATACGGAGAGTGTTGCGCAATGGTAAAAATCTCGATAAAAGATTTATCTTTCAGCTATAAAAGCAGCAAGATCCTGGACGATTTGAACGTTTTCGTGGACGATGCTGAGATCTTGAGCCTTGTGGGGCCGAACGGATCGGGCAAGACAACCCTTATCAAATGCATCGACCGTATCCTCAAGCCCAGGGGCAGCATTCTGCTGGAGGAACGGGAGGTCCAGGCAATGGAGCAGCAGGAGATAGCCAGGCTGATAGGCTATGTGCCCCAGTCCAGCTCAACGCCATTGGCTACAACTGTCTTTGATACAGTGCTTATGGGAAGGAGGCCTCATATCAGATGGAGGGTTTCAGATGCTGACCTGGGCAAGGTGGCGGACACCCTGGAGCTATTGAATCTGCGGGAGCTGGCAATGAGGGACTTCTCAGAGCTGAGCGGCGGCCAGAGGCAAAAGGTGCTCATCGCCAGGGCGCTGGCCCAGGAGCCGGCGGTGCTCCTTCTGGATGAGCCCACATCCAACCTGGATATGAAGCACCAACTGGATGTCATGGAGACCATAAGCTCACTGGTCAAGGAGAAGGGCATCTCCGCGGTGATGGCCATCCACGACCTCAATCTTGCCGCCCGGTTTTCGGATAAACTGGTGATGCTGAAGAAGGGTATTGTCTATGCCGCCGGCACCCCAAATGATCTGCTGAGCGAGAGAAATATCAGCGATGTCTACGGCGTCGAGGCGCTGGTTATGAGATCGCTGGATAAACCCTGGATTGTGCCTCTGCGGTCTTTGAATGGCGCTCTAGCGGGCTGATCTGCCGATATGAATATCAGAATTGCCGATCACACAAAAACATTTTAATTTGGTAAAGATTATTATCTAGTAATACGAAAATGGAAATATTTATATGCAAAGGGCCTTCCTGTAATAGAATAGAGGGATAATTCGATGCCGTCCAGATCTAAGTGGAGCTGTTTTGCCGCCATTTTATGCATGGCAATGGCGTCTCTTCCTGTAATGGCTGAAGAGACAACATATCCTTTGACCATCACCGACTCGGCAGGCCGTACCATCACAATTGCCGAGCCGGTGCAAAGGATCATAGTTCTCAGTACAGATCATGCCGAAGCTGTGACAGTGCTTGGTGATGCAGATAAAATCGTCGGCGTCGCCGATGATTTGAGGTCAAAGGCCGAGCTTTTCCCCGGTTTAAAGAACAAGCAAGGCGTCGGCAAATGGAGCGAGATCAACTTTGAGATGATCGGTGAGATCGCCCGCGAAAGCGGCTCAATCGAGCCGGATATAATCGTCATAGCTTATACCTATCCCGATCGGCCCTACGGAGCCGCAAACGTGGCTAAGGCTCTCGAGCCCTTCATGAATATCACCGTTGTCGGCCTGGACTTTTACAAACCGGAGAGTCTCACCCAGGATGTGACCGTTTTGGGCAAGATCCTGAATCGAAATGATGAAGCCTGCAGGTACTTGAATTGGGTGAATGCCAGCCGTCAGAGGATCTCTTCGGCAGTGGAAGGAGGCGCAATTTCCAAGGTTTACTTCGAGAGCAGTAGCAAAGGCGGTCCCGGCTCATTGTCTACCTACGGCAGGGGTTCAGGCATCAATCAGATGATCCAGATGAGCTACGGATTCAACATTGCTAAAGAGCTCGATATGTATCCTAAGGTAAGCTGGGAGTGGGTCGTCACAGAGAATCCTGACGTCATCATCCGCATCCAGAGCTCTGATAAAATCGGCTGGGATAAAGGGCCGTCAGAGGATTCCTCAAAGCTGAAGGCCATTGTCGATGAGATCGGGAGCAGGGAAGGCGGCGAGAGGATTCCGGCTATCGCCGGCGAAAGGGTCTATGTTGTCTACTGGAATATGATGTTCGGCATGGACAGCGTTGTCGGTCAGAGCTATCTGGCCAAGCTCCTCCATCCTGATGCGGAGCTGGCTCCTGAAGGCGTCTATCGGGAGTATCTGGATCTCCTGGGAGTAGAATATCCTGAGGACAGGATCTTTGTCTATCCTTCATTGGAGTGAGGGTCCATGAAGATAGCCTGCATTGTAGGAAATTCGTATCTGCCCGTAATGGCCCGGGCCGCCAGGCGGCTTGCCTTTGAGATGCAGCTCTATTCGACACAGAGGCTGATTGACCAGCCGAACCGCATCAACGAGGCTCTTTTATCCTGCCAAAATTGCGACCTGATCATTCTGCATCGCAGCAGCGATGCCATATGGGATGAAATGGAGCCAAGGCTCAAGGAGATCGCTAAGAGCAGGCCTTTGGTATCTCTCGGCTATGATCAGGCATACTGGATGCTCTCCACAGCGCCGGCCAGCGTGGTAGTTACAGCCAATGCCTATATGACAATGGGCGGAGAGGACAATATCTGCAACATGCTCCTCTTTCTGGCCAAAGAGATGCTGGGAAGGGACACCTCATTTGCCCCACCCTGTCCCATGCCCTGGGAGGGTGCTTATCATCCCGATGCCGATCATCACTTCGAGTGCATTGATGATTATCTGAGATGGTATGAGCCGGATGACGGCCCGACGGTCGGACTGCTCTTCTCAAGGTTTTACTGGGTGAACAGGAACCAGGGCGTGGAGGACGAGCTGATCCGCAGCCTGGAGCGTCATGGTCTCAATGTCATCCCCGTGTTCTCCTATTCTGTGCGGGATGCTGATCTCGGCACCCGCAGCATGGCCGAGGTGGTCGAAGACTACTTCTTTGACTCTGGCAAGCCGCGCATTGACGCCCTTGTTAAAACAGTCTCCTTCTTCCTGGGCCAGGAGCAGGGAAAGATGGGCAGATACGGCGGAAATGCGACCGGCATCAACCTTTTCAAGAAGCTGAATGTCCCTGTCATTCAGCCCGTTCTATCCACGCATATGTCTCAGGAGGAGTGGGAGAGGTCCAATGGTCTCTCCACCGATATCGGCTGGTATGTGGCCATGCCTGAGTTCGAGGGAGGCATCGAGCCGATCATCATCAGCTCTGGAAAGGATAGCGACGGGGTACTGGAGAGGACACCGATTGCTGATCGATGCGAGAAGCTCTCTCAAAGGGTAAAAAAATGGGTCGACCTGGCCAGAAAGCCAGCCGGAGAGAGAAAGGTGGCCTTCATCCTCCACAACAATCCCTGCGCCTCTGCGGAGGCGGCGGTTGGTGGAGGCGCGCACCTGGATACCCTCGAAAGCGTGGTCAAAATCATGAACCGCATGGAGGAAGCAGGCTATTCTCTGGAGAGCATTCCGGCCACCGGCAAAGAGCTGATCGATACCATCATGGGCCGCAAGGCCATCTCCGAGTTTCGGTGGACGCCAATAGAGGAGATCGTGGCAAAAGGGGGAGCCCTGGCCTATCAGACCAAAGAAGAATATGAGCGGTGGTTCAACACCCTCTCTCCTCAGGTGCAGAAGAGGGTCTGCGATGCATGGGGCAATCCGCCAGGGGAGGAGAGGGACGGCATCCCGGCGGCTATGCTCTATCAGGGCAAGATAGTGATCACCGGCGTGCAGTATGGCAATGCAGTGATCTGCGTCCAGCCGAAGCGCGGCTGTGCCGGGGCACGCTGTGACGGCCAGGTCTGCAAGATATTGCATGACCCGGATGTGCCGCCGACCCACCAGTACATGGCGACCTACCGCTACCTGGAGGAGGTCTTTGGCGCAGATGTGCTGATCCACGTCGGCACTCACGGCAACCTGGAGTTTCTGCCCGGAAAGGGCGTGGGCCTCTCCAGGAACTGCTACCCGGATATATGCATAGGCACCATACCCCATCTTTACATCTACAACGCCGATAACCCGCCCGAGGGGACGGTTGCCAAGCGCCGCAGCTACGCCGTCCTGGTGGACCACATGCAAACTGTCATGACAGAGTCGGGTCTTTACGACGAGCTGCTGGAGGTCGACCGGCTCTTGGGCGAGTATGAGACGGCCAGGCATGACCATGCGCGATCTCATGAGCTGAGACACCTGCTGATCGACGCCGTCAGGGCAGCAAACCTCGACAAAGGCATGAAGCTGACCGATGACATGCCTGTTGAGGAGATTGTGACGAAGGCACACAACCAACTCAGCCTGGTCAGGAACACCCGGATCGATTCTGGAATGCACATCTTCGGCGAATTGCCGCAAGGCGAGAGGCGTGTGGAGTTCATCAACTCCATAATGAGATTCGAGGGAAGTGGAATCTCGCTGCGCGGCACAGTCGCAGCCATGATGGGCCTCTCCATAGAGGAGCTTTTAGCCGATCAGGGAGGCGTAAACGAGCGCAACGGCAGGTCGCACGGCCAGCTTCTTGAGGCGATCGAGGGGCTGTGCAAGAGGCTCATAGGCACCTATCTGCAGGGCGGCATGCCGGATGAGGCCCTGGGCCTTTCCACGGCGGGTTATGAGAGCAAGCTTGAGGCCATCCGTGAGAAGGTTCTGGACCTTCAAGCCCGGATCGAGGCCTCTTTGGAGATCGAGTCACTGCTGAACGGCATGGATGGCGGCTACGTCGAAGCGGGTCCCAGCGGCCTTATCACCCGGGGGCGGGATGATGTGCTGCCAACGGGCAGGAACTTCTACTCCCTCGATCCCTATCGCGTTCCCACCAAGACCTCCTGGAGGGTGGGCTGCAAGCTCGGGGAGGCGGTAATTGCCAAGCACCAGGGGGAAGAGGGGCGCTATCCTGAAAATATAGCCTTCTACTGGATGTGCAGCGACATCATGTGGGCCGACGGAGAGGACATGGCGCAGATGCTCTTCCTGCTCGGAACCGAGCCCGTCTGGCAGTCCAACGGAAGGCTGAAGGGCTTCAATGTCATCCCCCTGGAGCAGCTTGGCCGGCCCAGGATCGACCTGACCATTCGCGTCTCGGGAATCACCCGCGACAACTTCCCCAACTGCATAGACACAATCGACGAGGCTGTTCAGGCAGTGGCTGGGCTCGATGAGCCCCTTGAGATGAACTTCGTTCGCAAGCACACCCTGGCCAGCCTTGAGAGCGGCAGAGCCAAAGACTGGCGGGAGGCGACGCTTCGAATCTTCGCGAGCAAGCCCGGAACATACCAGTCGGGAACAAACCTCGCAGTCTATGCCTCTGCCTGGAAGGACGAGAAGGATCTCTCAGACATATTCGTCTACTGGAACGGCTATGCCTACGGCAAGGGCGTCGCTGGCAGGGAGTCCTATCAGCATTTCGTCAACGCCCTCAAGTCTGTGGATCTCACATACAACAAGGTTGTCAGCGACGAGTACGATCTATTCGGCTGCTGCTGCTACTTCGGCACACATGGTGGGATGACTGCGGCCGCCAGGCACCTGTCAGGAAAGGATGTCAAGGCCTACTATGGAGACACTCGCGAGCCCGAGCACGTGGATGTGAGAGAGCTGGCGGACGAGGTCAGGCGCGTCGTCCGGACAAAGCTGCTCAACCCGAAGTGGATCGAGGGGATGAAGCAGCACGGCTACAAGGGTGCAGGCGACATATCCAAGCGTGTGGGCCGGGTCTATGGCTGGGAGGCCACGACCCAGGAGGTGGACGACTGGATATTCGACGACATAGCTAAAACATTCATCATGGACGAGGAGAACCGCAAGTTCTTCCAGGAGAATAACCCCTGGGCCATGGAGGAGATGGGGCGGAGGCTGCTGGAGGCCGAGCAGAGGGGTCTGTGGAAGGCCGATCCCGAGGTTCTGGATGCCTTAAAGTCGCTCTACCTGGAGATCGAGGGCTGGATGGAGGAGCGGATGGGCGATGCCGAGGGCGAGTTTCAGGGAGGGGCGATAGACGTGGTGACGGCGGAGGAGGTGGCAGCCTGGAAGGAGAAGATGAGCAAGGTGATAGGGGCGTGAGAGGCCGAGAACGTAAGTTCGAGATGGATTGATGTTCAGGCGACGGATTCTCATTTGGGACGCTGGCGGCCAGCTTGGTGCAAAGCTGGTCATGTCGCCTTTGTCCCGATCGCGAACTTGATTTCGGGCGTCTTTTGGAGACGAAGGAATCGGTTGTTGCACATGAGGATTCAGTAGACACCAATATTTTGATTTGAGTTCAATACCGTGGAATTCTCCCGTTTTGCGATTGTTCTGTTATATAGGATATTTAGAATCTAGGTCTGACGAAAATAGTTATATAGTAGCATTAAATCATACTATTATTGAATTGGATATGATGAAATAAGATAGAGATGGACAAATATGGAACGATTGGCTTTGATATTAGCTATGATGGCATGCATATCGCTGGTGACATCGCCCGCAACCGCCGCTGATTACACTCTAGGCATATTTGGAAACGCAAATATGGACGACACCATAGATGAGAAGGATGGCTCTTCGCTATTTCCTGTGGGTAACCTCATGATATCTATTTTGGTATCATGATGCAACTTCACTTATTACTCCGACTTGAGAGGCGGTTGGCATTGATATTATGATGATTGGCGGTCTCCCGGCAATTTAGCTATAACTTGGATTGTGTCTCGGGATTCCAGCTTACCCACACAAAACAGCGAGGAGCCAGAAGGATATTGCCTACCTTGAAGGCGTGATCAAAGGAACAAACCCGGCTACCAATCTAAGCGACGCCAATTACGATGGGAAGATAGATGCACGGGACATCGACCAGATCGAGAAAATCATAAACGGGGATGAGAAGGAGATTACCATCATTGACGATACAGTTACGGATGATTTTCCCAATGGAAAGCCGGTGACAATAATACAGCCAGTAAAAAGTATTATTGCGCTCCATTCTAATAGTGCGGAGATCATAACATTGCTCGGAGCAAAAGACAAAGTAGTTGGAATTGATAAATATATTGCGGATGATACCAAGTTCTTCCCTCAGATGAGCAAGCTGTCCATAGCCGGCTCAATGTCAGATCCCGATACCGAAAAGATACTTCAGCTAAAGCCTGATATGATAGTTGCATACGGAAGTGACTTTACAAAGTGGTCGACAGACCTTGAAAATAGGCTGATTGATACGAATATTTCGTTGGTCCGTCTCGATTGCTATAAGCCTGAAACAATGTCTGACGACATCATAAAGCTTGGCTATATTCTTAATGAAAGAGACAAAGCGGAAGAATTCATTGATTGGTATGAAGGATATCTATCGATTATCGATGATCGAGTGGGGAAGCTAACAGAAGATGAGATGCCCAGAGTATATGTAGAGGGCTATACCGATTATAAAACGTATTCCAAAGGCACAGGTGCTCATCAGGCATGCATCTTAGCAGGTGGTAATAATATCGCATCTGACCTGCAAAGTTCATACCCCAATGTAGATCCCGAATGGGTGATGACCCAAAATCCGGATATTATTCTAAAAGTGGTTTCTTCTACTCGCGTTGCTGGTGGCTATGATGAAGATGATCCATCACAAATGAAGGCTACCTGGGAAGAAATCATGAATAGACCAGAGATAAAAAATGTCAAGGCTGTAAAGGATAAGAAAGTCTATTTGATATACGCCGGAGGCGTCTGGAACGATCCGAAATACTTTATAGGTCTTATATATCTTGGAAAGTGGTTCCATACGGATCTATTTAAGGATCTGGACCCACAGGCAATCCACCAGGAATATCTCACAAGATTCCAGCATCTGGATTACGACCTGGACAAGCATGGCGTTTTCATCTATCCGCCACTGGAGGAGAGGTGAATGAAGGACCTTCCTCTCATTATTTTGATGCTTCTCGTATCATTCACAGCTCTGGAAGTTGCAAATGCAATTGCATCTGACTATACGTTGAATATATTCGGCAACGCCAACATGGATAACCAGATTGATGAGAAGGATATAGCCTATATCCAGGGTATAATAAACGGCACCAATAAACCTACAGTACTTGCCGATGCCGATTACAACGGCAAGATCGATTCTAAGGATATCGATCGGATAAAAGAGATCATGGCTGGACAGGAGAAGGAGATTGTTGTCATCGATGAAAGCGGAAAGACGGTCACCATAAATGAGCCGGTGGGGCGTATTGTGGTCTGCCATGCCATGTTTGCCGAGGTTCTTAGATCTCTTGGGGCCGATGACAAAATCGTGGGCATTCCAACTTACATGGAAAACTATACCACATTCTATCCGGATCTGAGCAAGCTTCCTACTGTGGGCGGGGCATCGACTCCAGACTCCGAGGCCATAGTCAGCTTGAAACCTGATCTGGTAATCGTATACGGCAACTGGGCTGAGAATATGGAGACCGATTTAAAGGGTGTGGCTCCTGTACTTCGCCTGACCTACCGCCCATTCAGCACCACCGATCAGGATATCATGATGCTCGGCTACCTCGTCGGCAAGAACCAGGAAGCCAACCAGCTTATCGATTTTTATCAAAAGCCACTCACCCAGATCAAGGAGCGAGTCTCATCTTTGGATGAGAAGGAGATGCCCAGGGTCTATCTGGAATATTCCGATTACAGAACCAATTCCGAGGGCTCCGGCACTCATGAGATGCTATTGATGGCTGGCGGCAGAAATATCGCTTCTGGAATAATCACAGATGCCAGTGGAACTCCTTTTGTAGATGCCGAATGGGTAATGAAGGAAAATCCGGAGATCATAATGAGAAGGGCATTGAAGGCCGATGCCTCTTGCGGCTACGATGAGGACGATACAGCCCAGATTAAGGCATTGAGAGAGAAGATCCTCAGCCGTCCTGAATTGGCCAACATCACCGCCGTAAAGGACAGAAAGGTCTACTGCTTCTCCACCGATATCTCGACTGGGCTGTCCTACTGGTTGGGCATAGTCTACATGGCCAAGATATTACATCCTGATATCTTTTCCGATCTGGACCCCCAGGCAATCCACCAAGAATATCTCACAAGATTTCAGCATCTTGATTACGACCTGGACAAGCATGGCGTATTCGTCTATCCGCCAGTGGAGGAGAGGTGAAATGAGAACATTTGCTATTTCTTTGCTGATAATGCTTCTTGTATCGTTCACACTAGCAGATGCGCCTGCGGCTGCATCTGACTACACGCTTGGCATCTTCGGCAACGCGAATATGGATGATAAGATAGACGAGGACGACATAGAATACGTAGAAGGGATAATCGAAGGGACAAATGGACGTACTGAGCTGGCAGATGCAAATTATGACGGTGAGATCAACGATGGTGACATAACCCAGATAGAGTTGATCATATGTGGGAAGGAGAAAGAGCTCAAAATCATCGATTCTACAGATAGTATTGTGACTGTGAAGATGCCGGTAGATAAGATAATTCCCCTTCACATGCGCCATGCTCAGGCGGTCTGTGTGTTAGGTGCAGAGGATAGAATAGTCGGCGTTGATAATACGGTGATCGAAAGTGTGAGGCTATTTCCCAAGCTCAGCAAGTTGCCCTCCATTGGAATGGTGCGGCAGCCTGATGTAGAGCAGATAATAGTACTCGATCCGGATTTGGTCGTCACATTCACAAACTCCCCGCTTCCCGACCTTTTTGAAGATAAATTACCGGAGAATATCTCAGTCGTTCGTTTTGACCTATCAAGAGCGGAGGATATGAGGGAAGAGATGAAGAAGCTTGGATATATACTCAGGAGCGGAAAGGCAGCAGATGACTATCTTGAGTGGTACGATAACAATATGGAGACGGTGAAGGAAAGAATCACCGAAATCCCGAAGGAGAACCGTGTAAAGGTCTTCACGGAGAGGGAGAAGAATAATGGAGAAGAGCCATCTGTGAGATGGGCGTATGCAACAGACACGGGATATACAGATCTATGTGATGTGGCAGGCGGCATAAACATCGCTAGAGACCACATAAAATACCATGGTGATATCGATTCCGAATGTGTGATCAGCCAGAACCCCGATGTCATCATCGGATTGTCCTATGAGGGAGGATACGAGATGGACGATGAAACCCCATTCATAGAGTACCGCGAGGCGATAATGAGCCTTCCAGGCTTTGAGAATGTAGATGCTGTGAAAACCGGCAGGGTGTATATAATCTCAGGCGATTTCTCGATCGGACCTCAGTTGGCAATAGGGACCGTAACAGTGGCAAAGTGGCTCTATCCGGATCTCTTCAAAGATCTGGACCCACAGGCCATTCATCAGGAGTACCTGACAAGATTCCTGAGGCTGGATTATAACTTAAGCGAGCATGGCGTTTTCATCTACCCACCACTGGAGGAGAGGTGACGTAAATGAGGGAAGCATCTCGAAATTTTTCGGCCATATTCGTAGCATTCTTTGTGCTACTGACTGCGATGCCCGCATTTGCCTCCGACTGTACGCTCGGAATCTTCGGCAATGCAAATATGGATGACAGGATAGACGAGGCGGATGTAGCCTACCTTGAAGGCGTAATCAAAGGAACAAATGATGCCACCAATCTAAGCGACGCCAATTACGATGGCAAGATCGATGGACGGGACACCGACCAGATCGAGAAGATCATAAAAGGGGAAGAGAGGGAGCTTCACATCCTGGACGGCAACGGCGAGCCGGTAACGGTCCACAAGCCCGTGGAGAGGATCGTGGTCGAGTACCTGGACAACGCGGAGCTGGTGGCCATCCTCAACTCCTCGGATAAGGTGGTCGGAATCGATTACGCCGTGGCCAAGAGCGAAGCAGAGTTCCCGGTCCTGAGCAAGAGGAAGAACGTCGGCCAGATGAACGAGCCTGATTACGAGGCGGTTCTCAGCACAGACCCGGACCTGCTTCTCACCTTCTCCCCCATGAATATCGAGACAAAGGCAGAGAACCTTCCCGGGGTGGACGTGGTCTTCCTGGGCCTATACTACCCAGACCTTGCAGATCCCGAGAACTCGAAGTTCGCCGACGGCGTGAGAAAGCTCGGTTACATACTGGACGAGGAGGAGAGGGCCGACGAGTACCTAACCTGGTGGCTGCACTGGATAGATCAGATCAGATCCCGAGTGGAGAGGGTTCCTGATGAGGATCGACCGAAGGTTCTGATCTGCGCTTACCCTTATGCCCACCTGGACACCGGAACTTTCCGGACCTATTCCCTCATCGACACCCTCACTCAGATGGCGATCTTGGCAGGCGGAAAGGTTATGGCGGAGGATCTCCCCGAGTTCCTCGGGTCGTCGTACTACATCAACGTAGCTCCCGAGTGGGTGATTGAGCAGGACCCCAACTTCATCCTTCTCCATCTAGTAGCTCACACCTATAATGGGATGTCCCTCGATCCACCCAACGGCTACGATGCTGACGATCCCGAGGATATCGAGACTATCGAGGCTGCCAGAGAGGCCTTCACCAGCCGACAGGAGCTAGCCAGGATGACGGGGGTGAAGAAGGGAGACGTCTACCTTGTAAGCGGCTGCTTCAGAAACGATGCGACAGGCGGCCTCATCGGCGCTGCTTATATGGCAAAGCTCTTCTTCCCCGAGATCTTTGCGGACTTGGACCCACAGGCCATTCATCAGGAGTACCTGACAAGATTCCTGAGGCTGGATTATAACATAAGCGAGCATGGCGTTTTCATCTATCCGCCACTGGAGGAGAGGTGACGTAAATGAGGGAAGCATCTAGAATTTTTTCGGCCATTTTCGTAGCATTCTTTGCGCTACTGACTGCGATGCCCGCATTTGCCTCAGATTATACGCTCGGAATCTTCGGCAATGCAAACCTGGATGACAGGATAGACGAGAAGGATATCGATTACCTGAAAGGTGTGATTTCTGGGACAAATCCCGCCACCAAATTGAGCGATGCCAATTACGATGGCAAGATCGATGCACATGACATCGATCAGATAAAGTACATCATCAGCGGAGATGAGAGGAACCTGACGCTTGAGACGTTCACCATATACGAGGAGGCTAAAGTTGTCACAGTACCTAAACCGGTGGAGAGGATAGTCGTCTTGCCAATATGCGATGGGGAAGCGATTATGTGCGTCAATTCGGCAGATAAGGTAGTGGGAGTTGGAAGCGGCTTTTCGGAGGACAAAAACCGGGCAATCTTCCCACTCCTTAGCCAGCTTCCGACGGTTGGAAAATGGTCGGAGCCGGATATAGAGGCGATAGTTAGCCTCGATCCCGACCTTGTCATCGCAGATCTGAGATGGCCAGATCCAGAAGAGCTTGAAGACAAGCTACAGGGATTCGGGATTCCAGTTGTGCGGATGGGCTTCACCTATCCGGACTTTTCCCTGCAGGAGATGATGATGCTCGGATACCTCCTGGATGAAAGGGATTCGGCAGAAAAATTCGTGGCGTTTGAAAAAGGCTATCTCGATCTGATAGAAGATCGCCTAGCCGCTTTATCCGACGACGAAAAGCCGCGGGTGTTTCCGATGTACAGCATCTGGAAGCCAGGCTCCGAAGGCTCCATCGTTCACATGTTGTGCCTCAAGGCAGGAGGCAAAAATATAGCGGCTGATCTAAGGGGCGGGACTGGCGGGATGTACCCTGAGGTGGATTCTGAGTGGCTTATCATGGCCGATCCCGAGGTAATGTTTCAATGGAGCGCGCCTGGAGGCTATAACGTAGATGATAACTCCGAGATGGAGGCGGAATGGCTCCAGATAATCAGCCGTCCCGAACTGGCCAACGTCACCGCCATAAAGGAGCAGAGAGTCTACATGTTTGCCCCGGAGATCACAAGCAGGCCCTGCTGGTTTGTCTCCCTTGCATATCTTGCAAAGTGGCTTCACCCAGATCTGTTTACCGACTTGGAGCCACAGGCCATTCATCAGGAGTACCTGACAAGATTCTTGAGGCTGGATTATGACTTGAGCGAGAATGGCGTGTTTGTTTATCCGACAGAGGAGGCGAGCTGATACGAAACCGCCTTCTGTCTTTTTTGCGGTCTTCGCCTGGCCGGTCGTATCGTCGTCCCTGGGCAGGTCCTCCGAATACATGTTGGAGATTTAGGTAGTCCCCCCATTTTATGTTGTTCGCTAAGGAACTGCTACCAACATCATAAGTTCCTTTATGCCGTGCAATAAATGGCGCGACCGGCCCAACCCCAACCAAATACTATTTATGCGTTAATTGAGATCAAATAAACTTGTTAAAAGACAAATTAATTTAATGAATGAAAAACCAATGGAGGAAATCAAATGAGGTTGCACATACTGCTTATACTCCTTGCTCTTCTGTCGGCCCCGGCTTTATCGGAGGAGAAGGAAGAGATAACTATTACTGACGAAGATGGCCGGAATGTGGCCGTCCCTATGGACCCTGATAGCATTATATGTCTCTCCCCTGCGGCTGCTGAGGTTATATATGCGTTGGGAGAGCCGGCCCGAATAGTTGCAATTACAGAAGACTGCGACATGCCTCCCGCTCTGCTGGAAAAAGAGCATATCGGCAGGTCCGGTCGCGATGCGGATATCGAGAGAATTCTCGAGCAAAATCCCGATCTGGTGATTGCCAAGACAGGGGCTCTCTTCCCTGAGGAGGACGAGAAAAAACTGGTGGACTGCGGGATTCCGGTGCTGAGATATCGCCTTTTGCATATAGACGCCTTGATTCCCGTCATCAAGGACATGGGCAGGATTTTGGGAAAGGAGGATGATGCTTTGGAGATGGCAGGCTGGATTTCCGGATACTATGATGCCATTCTGGACAGAACAAAGGCGATTCCGGATGAAGACCGGCCATCGGTTTATTTCATGTCCATGGGCCACTTTGACTGGACTGCAAACAGGGATTCAACAGGCCACACAAGAATCGTGGAGGCGGGGGGGAGGAATATCGCCGCCGACCTGGCGACCACGGTGCCCCATGTGGACATGGAGTGGGTGATTGAGCAGAACCCGGAGATAATTGTCTATTCCATGTCGCAAGGGCAGTACCATGGGTCCACACCCACCATTGAGGAGATGGAGGCCAAGAGGAAGGAGATAATGTCCCTGCCAGGTTTTGAGAACATCGATGCAGTTAAGACAGGAAGGGTATATATTACAGATATAAAGATGGCAAGCGGGCTCTCAGAGCTGGTTGCCATGCTCTATTATGCCAAGTGGTTCCATCCCGATCTGTTCCAGGATATAGATCCAAGGACTGTTCACGAAGAGCTGCTGCGGAAATACTTCGATATGGATATCGACGGCATATATCAGGCCTACCCCGAGGCTCCAGTTGAGCTTAAGGCTGGATAGGATGTTTTCAGCACGATTTATTTTTACCGCTCTGCCAGCCGGGACGCACACTGGCCAACTCTGGGGGCAGTGTCTCGATCTTGATGTAAAATAGTAGTAATAATCCTGGCGATGTATAGTATGCTACTATGCCGATAGGAGCATTCTGATCATCTGCAGGATTTATAATAAGCCCTGTATCCAGACAGGTAGTCTAACGTTATTGAGTTGACTGTCTGTTGGCAGATCGTGTGAATGGGATGATTGGTGATGGCTGCATTCGATTGTCCTCTCTTAAGCGTCATCTCCTCAGAAATGTCTCATGATATGGTTTTCTTGTTCAACCACTCGATAGAGGTATACTATCGTCTAACGATATCGTTTGCTTATTAGATGCATGTCGATTTATATTAAGCATGCTCGGACTGAATCAGCATCTTCCGACCTACTCTCAAGCACCTAAACACATACAAAGTATTTAACGATGGACGAGGAGTAATGATATTAGGATACAGGGCCGCTATGAAATTACAGCAAATTCGGCACACTGCCACATAAAATGGCTTTGAAGACGAACGCCCAAGCTATACTGGAACTGGAAAAAGTTGAGATATAAAATACATCAGGAGGCATCCGTAAAGTGTCCACCATCCCCGCCTGGCAGTACCACGAGCCCGACCACCCCGGCGCCGACTTCGACGCCGAGGCCGGGTCATACGATCGCTATACTCAGAAGTTTCGAGATGTTCAGAGAGAGATAGACGAGGTCCTCGATTATCTCGACCTCCAGCCGGATCAGCGCCTCCTGGAGATGGGCACGGGCACAGGCGAGCTGGCCACTGTCGCCGTGTCTACGCCGTGGACCTTTCCGCGGGGATGCTGGCCTACGCCGAAGAGAGGGCCCAGGCGCAGGGCGTCTCCAATGTAGAGTTTCTGCGAGGGGGTTTTCTCAGCTACGAGCACCGGGGCGAGCCGCTGCAGGCCGCGGTCAGCCAAATTGCTCTACACCATCTGCCCGACTTCTGGAAGCAGATAGCCCTGCACCGCCTGGCCGCCCTCCTGCCGCAAGGGGGAAAGCTCTTTTTGCGGGATGTGGTCTACTCCTTTGATACCAGAAACCACGGGTCGTTCCTGGATGGCCTCCTGGCTCAGGCGGAGAGGCAGGCTGGCATCGAGTATGCGGGCCGCATCTGCTGCCATGTGAAGAGCGAGTACTCCACCATGGACTGGATCATGCGGGGAATGCTGGAGAGGGCCGGCTTTGAGGTGAAGAGTGAAGAGACACGAAAGGGATTTCTCGCGGTTTATAAGTGCAGGAGGATTTGATCGAAGGCTTCGACGCAGATGCAATAATGCAGCCGCAATAGAATAAATCCAAATAGTTGGAGAGACAAAAGGCAAACAGATATGATGCGCCAGCTCACAGCGGATGTATCGGGAAAAGTCCAGATGACGGGCTATAGGTCACGGGTGGTGACCATTGCCAGAGTATTGGGACTCAAAGGTTATGTGCGAAATCTGCCGGATGGAAGAGTGCTGATCCAGGCGGAGGGCCAGGAAGGGGATCTGGAGAGGTTTCTCAAGGCAGCAAAGATTGAGAATACCATGATCTATGTTAGGGAGATTAAAAGCGAATTCACCGATGCCAATGGCGCATTTGAAGACTTTTTCAAGGTATCCGGGGAAAATGAGACTGATGCCAGGATCGATGTTGCAGCCGATTATCTAAAAGAATTGATTGTGGCAGTAAAAGACGGCTTCGGAGTGGTTGCCACCAAGCTCTCTGCAATGGACGGACGGCTCAAAGATATCTCCGATAAGCAGGACGAGACAATCGCAGAGGTCAAAGGGGGCAATTCCCAGCTCTCTACGATCTCCGCAAAGCAAGACTCAATTATCGATGCAATAGACGAGTCCCGTCAGGACGTTGTCTCTGAGGTGCAGGGCATGCGCTCGGATCTCAAGGACCGCCTGGAGGAGCGGCTACAGAGGATCGAGGGCGACGTTCAGGAGATCAAGGCCCGCATGAGGCCCGAGTGATGGTCTTGCAGGACCGCTTTGCCGGCTGCCTGCTCGGTGTGGCTGTGGGCGACGCTCTGGGCATGCCCACGGAGGGCTACACCGCCCAGGAGATCAGCTCCCGCTTCGGGGAGGTCCGGGATATGATGCCCGCCCCGGATGGGCACTATCACTTCGGCCTTCTCGCCGGCCAGTTCACAGACGACACGGAGGAGACGCTTATCCTGGCCGAGTCCATTATCGAAGCGCACGGCTTTTCCGCAGACCTCTTTGCTGAGAAGCTGGCCGCCTGGGGTGCGGCCTGGACGCTGGACGAGCGGTTCAACCGCGGCGTGGGCTTTGCCACCCGCTCTGCCGTGGAAAACATGCTGGCCGGAAGCCCGTGGCAGCAGTCGGGCATGGCCATTCCCACCTGCGGCGCGGCCATGAGGGCGTCGCCCATCGGCCTGCTCTATAATCAGGACATCAACGTTGTGAAGAGCTACGCTGACCTGCAGAGCCTTCCCACCCACACCTCGCCTGCTGCCAGGGCTGCGGCTGTGGCTGTGGCAGTGGGGGTAGCCCTGTCCTTAAACGGCTTTGACAAGGGCATGATCCTGAGGTATGCCGCCTCCCAGGCCAGCCGCATTGACTCTGACTTTGCAGACAGGCTCCTCTGGGCTGGCAGCCTCCTCGACCTGCCGGTAGAGGACGCCTTCGGCCTGATAAGAAACTCGCCGCTGGCCATGGAGACAGTACCCGCTGCCTTCTACTGCTTTCTCAAATTCGAGGATGAGCCACAAGAGGGGCTGGTCGCTGCCGCCGGTGGCGGAGGGGACACAGACTCAATCGCCTCCATCGCCGGCTCTCTCTTCGGCGCGTTCCTGGGCTCATCCTGGATCGCCGGCCGCTGGCTGGACTGCCTGGAGGACAGAGGCAGAATAGAGGCTGCGGCAGAGGGCCTCTTCAGCCTGTACTCTTCATTTGGCGGCCTGTGAGTCTGCCTCCCTCGATCTGCGCTCCTTATGGCGCGGCGATTTTATATGATTAGATCGTGGGGAGGGCTCATGATAGATGTAGGAATTGTCGGTGGTTCGGGCTACACCGGCGGCGAGCTACTGCGCCTGCTGGCCAGTCACCCAGATGTAAATGTTGCAGCCGTCACCTCCCGCAAGCTGGCAGGAAAGCCCGTAACAGTAGTTCATCCTCACCTAAAGAGTATATGCTCACACAGCTTTGAAGCGCTGAGCGGCAGAGAGGTGGCCGGGCGCTGCGACATCGTCTTCACGGCCGTCCCGCACGGCACGGCAATGGACTGGGTGCCGGAGCTTCTCGACGCTGGAGCTCGCGTCATAGACCTGTCATCCGATTACCGCCTGCCTGTCGATGTCTTTGAGAGGACATATGGCACCAGGCACCGTGCCCCGCGTGACGCCGTCTTCGGCTTGACCGAGCTGCATCCTGAGGTGGCTGGGGCGGATCTGGTGGGAAACCCCGGCTGCTATCCCACCGGAGCCACCCTGGCAGTAGCCCCCCTGGCCGGCGCAGGGCTGGTGGAGAGGGTTGTCTTCGACTCCAAGTCTGGCATCTCAGGAGCCGGCATTGAGCCGACTGACAACTCACATTACCCAAATATGTCCCAGAATGTCATCCCCTACAAGATGACAACGCACAGGCACGTCCCTGAGATAAAGCAGGAGCTGGTCCGGCTCTCTCCCGGCATTAAAGTCAGCTTCACCCCCCACATCATACCGTCGGTGCGGGGCATACTCACCACAGCCCATGTCTTTGCCAGGGAGGGATGCGAGGATACCCTGCAGGATGGTGCGGAGGTGGCCCGCATCTACAGGGACTTCTACAGGAATGCCCCATTCATCCGCATGGCCGACGGCATTCCAAAGCTGTCATCAGTGCGCGGCTCAAACTTCTGCGACATAAGCTTTGAGCCTGAGAAGGGAAGCGACCGACTGGTGGTCATATCCGCCATAGACAACCTGGTGAAGGGCGCTTCAGGCCAGGCGATTCAGAACATGAACCTCATGGCCGGTCTGGATGAGAGGACCGGCCTGTGGATGCCGGGCCTCGCTCCCTGAATAGGGAATGATGAAGAGAAATAAGTAGAATGAAGGGATAAAGAAGGCTTTGAGGACTGGTTATTATGAAGGTCAGAGATGTCATGAACGTTATGCCTGTAACAGTCCAGGCAGATGCACAGGTAAGCGAAGCCGCCCGCCTTCTCAGGGAGCACAGGATCAGCGGCCTGCCCGTTCTGGACGGGGAGAAGCTGGTGGGCGTGGTTTCCGAATCGGACCTCCTCCATCTATTATCTGTGGAGGAGGAGCAGGGCGGTCTCTGGCTTCCCAGCCCCTTCGAGGTCTTTGAGATTCCCTTCCGCGACCTGGTGAAGTGGGAGAGGATGCATGCCGCCCTCGAGGAGATCCCCAGGAAGAGGGTGGGGGACATCATGAGCCGCAATCTGCATGAGGTAGGGCCGGACGATAGCGTGGAGGAGGCGGCAAGCATCATGACCCGCCACCGCATAAACCGCCTGCCGGTGGTCGAGGACGGCCGTCTGGTGGGAATTGTGACCAGAGGAGACATCATATCCGGCCTAGGGGCTGCGCATGAAGAGGATTGAGGGGGGCATCTGCGCCGTCTCCGGCGTGAGAGCAGCAGGCGTGCGCCGGGGAAGGTACGGCCTGGCGGTCATAGCCGCCTCAGGGGCTGCCGCAGGCATGTTTACAACCAACCGGGTGCAGGCAGCTCCCCTGCAGGTCACGGCGCAGCACCTGGCTGAAGGCCGGCTGGATGGGGTCATAGCCAACAGCGGCTGCGCCAATGCCTACACAGGGCAGCGGGGGCTGGAGGATGCGAGGGCCATGGCCAGGCTGCTGGCCGGCCATCTGGGAGCCGATGAGCGCAGGATTGCAGTGGCATCCACTGGGGTCATCGGCCGCTACCTGGACCTGCCCCTCATCGCCGAGCTCTTCGAGCAGGCCAAATCGAATCTGAGGAGCGATGCTTCCGCCAGCGTAGAGGCGGAGAGGGCAATAATGACCACTGACACCCGTGTCAAGGAGATTGCAGTCGAGCATGAGGGCCTGCGCGTGGCAGGCATAGTCAAGGGAGCTGGGATGATCGAGCCCAATGTCGCCACAATGCTCTGCTTCCTCTACACAGATGCTGCCCTTCCAGCCCCTGCCCTGAAGGAGTGCCTGGCCGGCGCCGTGAAGGACAGCTTCAATATGCTCACAGTGGACGGGGACACCAGCACCAACGACACAGTTCTTCTCACTGCCACGGGAAAGGTCAGACCGGCTAAAGTTGAGCACTTCGGGGAGGCCCTGCGCTACGTCTGCATGGAGCTCGCCCGCATGATGGCCAGGGACGGAGAGGGGGCCAGCAAGTACTTCGAAACTGTGGTCACTGGCGCTCGAAGCGAGGAGGACGCGCGGCGGGCTGCCAAGGCAGTGGCCAGGAGCTGTCTGGTCAAGACTGCGGTATATGGTGCAGATCCCAACTGGGGGCGCATCATCTGCGCAGTGGGTTACTGCGGCGCAGAGATGGACCCGGACACCATCACATTGGGGCTGGAAGGGAGGAACAAAAGCGGCGAGCTGCTCAGCGTCCCGCTGGTGGAGAGGGGCCGCATTGTAGATGGGGTGCTGGACTCTGCCCGGGAGATCATGAAGGGAGATGCCATAGTAATCAACATCGACCTCGCCCTGGGCACGGCCAGCGCGCGCAGCTTCGGCTGCGATCTGACACACGAGTATGTGAATGTGAACGCCAATTACACAACATGAGGATTTTGTGTTTCGAGATCAGCGTCTGGGAGAGGGCCAAAGTGATGTGGACGGCTACCTCTCCAGCCTGGAGGCAGACCGGCGCATATTCCTGGCAGACCTGCTGGTGGACAGGGCCCATCTGGTGATGCTCAGGGAGCAGGGCCACATATCTAGAGAGGTCTGCTCCAGGATCATGGCGGTGATCGATGAGCTGCAAAGTGCGGCAGCGCCGGAGGCCCTGGCTGGCGGGGAGGACATTCACGAAGCAATTGAGGCCCACATACTCTCCCGCGCTGGCCCGGAGGGGGGCAGGATGCACACCGGCCGCTCCAGGAATGACGAGGTTGCCACATGCATCCGCCTGGCTCTGCGCTCGGAGATGCTGGCTCTCCAGGGCGAGCAGATATCTCTTATCGAGACCCTTGTCAGGCTGGCTGAAAGGCATAAGGAGAGCCTCATGCCAGGGTTCACCCACACCCAGCACGCCCAGCCCACCACCCTCGCCCATCACCTGCTGGCCCATGCCGATGCAGCCCTGCGGGACCTCTCCCGCCTGGAGGATGCCTACGGCCGGATAAACAGAAGCCCCCTGGGAGCGGCTGCCTTCGCCTCCACCGGCTTTAAGATCGACAGGATGAGGACCTGCAGGCTGCTGGGCTTTGACGGCCTGGTGGAAAACAGCATGGATGCCGTCTCCTCCCGGGACTTCATACTGGAGAGCCTCTCTGCCATGTCCATTCTCATGGTCAACGCGAGCCGCCTGGCAGAGGAGCTGATCCTATGGTCGACATCCGAGTTCGGCTACGTGGAGCTGGACAACATTTATGCCTCCACCAGCTCCATCATGCCACAGAAGAAGAACCCCGATACTGCGGAGCTCGCGCGGGGCAAATCAGGCTCTGTGCTGGGAAGCCTCGTCTCGGCTCTCTCTATATGCAAGGCCCTGCCATTGAGCTATAACAGAGACCTGCAGGAGGTCACGCCACACCTCTGGAGGGCTGTGGACTGGACGAGGAGCACTGTGCGCATACTGGAGGGCAGCCTCCACTCTGCAAAGTTCAATTTGGAGAGGATGCAGGCGTGTTCGGCAGCAGGATTTTCCACTGCCACTGAGCTGGCAGACTCACTGGTCCGGATCACCGGCATGCCATTTCGCACAGCGCACAGCATTGTGGGGCGCATTGCCTCAGAGGGCAGCAGCGTGGGCATGGCTGAGCTTGATGAGGCCGCCCTGCAGATTGCAGGCTATTCAGCCAGCAGCAGGGGCTACACGCAGGCAGATTTAGCGAGGGCTCTTGACCCCAGAAGCAATGTGGCTGTGCGGTCTAACACAGGCGGGCCGGCCCCAGCCGAGACCGGGCGGATGATCGAGGAGAGGACGGCCCTGATCAAGGCGGCCAGGGAAAGGCTCGCCGAGAGAAGGGAGCGGGTGGACAGGGCTCTCCAGGAGTTGCTGGCGGAAAAGTAGGAAGAGCCAGTTATTTATCCCAACAAAGAGCATATACCCCTATGCCAATTCTTCGAGATGACAACGACCTGAGAGAGGCACTGAGAAGCTGCCGCACCATCTGCGTGGTAGGCATATCGCCGGATCCCTACAGGCCCAGCTACTTCGTCTCCGATGCCCTGATGAAGCGGGGATTCAAGCTTTATCTGGTCAACCCCAAATATGCGGGAAAGACCATACTGGGGCAGAAGGTCTACGCCTCGCTTAAGGATATCCCGGACGAGATAGATATCATCGATGTCTTCCGCAGGCCGTCTGCCGTGCCTGCCCTGGCGGAGGAGGCCAAAAAGAAGGGCTTCAATGTCTTCTGGATGCAGCCGGGCACTGAGAGCCCCGAGGCCATCGTCGGCCTGAACAGTGATGGATACAAGGTGGTGGCAGGCAGGTGTGCCAAGATCGAGTCCGGCCGGCTGCTCTAAAATGACTGAGCGGTGGCGGCCCTCCTATATTCGCCTACTGCCGGTTTCTCTCCCTCTCCACCCACATATGGTGCCTGTACATGACTGCCAGGGCGTCGGCCACCTCCTCGGGGGTGGAGAAGACCGGGATGCCAGCCTTCTCCATCTTGATCACATCGGGCATGGCAAACTCCTTTCCAGCCACGCAGGCGATGATGGGCTTGCCCCGGTAGTCTATGCTCTTCAAGGCCTCCACGTAGCTGTCCAGGATCTCCGCCTGCAGAACCACTATGAAGCTTCCGACGTCCTCGCTGTCCACACCGATCTCTATCGTCCTCTTTACGGTCTCTGCATCCTGGCTGAATGTGTAGTCCACGGGATTCATGCCGCAGACGTAGTCTGGCAGCAGCTTTCTCAGCCGCTCCTTTAGGTGCGGCTCCAGCTCCGCGAGGCGCATGCCGTTGTCTGTGATGGCGTCGGCAGCTATGACGCCGAGAGACCCCGCATATGTTATGATGAACACGCCCTCCCTGTCCGGCATGGGCTGCTTGGATATGGCCCTGGCAAGGTTGAACATGTGCTCGTAGTCGCGGGCCCGGATGATTCCAGACTGGCGGAAGGCGGCGCTGAATATCACGTCGTTTCCGGCGAGGGACGCCGTATGCGAGGCCACAGCCTTTTTACCGGCATCTGTGCGCCCTGACTTGAGGACGACGATGGGCTTTTCAGCTGTCACCTTCCTGGCCACATCAATAAAGCGCCGCCCACCCTTGACCGACTCCAGGTACATGCATATGACGTTTATGTAGTCGTCCCTGGCTACGGCTTCCAGAATGTCAGTCTCGTTGATATCCAGCTTGTTGCCGATGGTGGCGATGATGCCGAAGTCCATGATATGCCTCAGCCCCCAGAGCATGCCTGCGGCGCAGACGCCAGCCTGGGAGATCAGGCCGATGTTGCCCACGGAGAGCTCATCCACAATGCCTATGGACTGAACCATGCTGCAGTGGGTGTTGATGATTCCCGAGCAGTTGGGTCCGAGCAGCCGCGCTCCGTATTTATCTGCAATGGCCTTCATGGCCAGCTCAATCTTCTTGCCCTCCTCCCCCAGCTCAGCAAAGCCGGCGCTCTCAACCACAATGTAGCGCACTCCGCACTTGCAGCACTCCTCCACCACATCTGGAGTGACCCCGGCCGAGACCAGGATGATGGCCACATCCACAGGCTCGGGAATGGCACTGATGCTGGGATAGGCCTTGCAGCCGTGAATCTCATCCGCCCTTGGATTTATTGGATAGAGCTTTCCCTGGAAGTTATGGCTGACCAGGTTGGTGAATACATTCCAGCCCAGCTTTCCAGGAGTGACGGAGGCCCCGATGACGGCAATGCTCCGCGGGTAAAAGAGGTCGTGCAGATCCTGCCCGGCCGGGGCCGGCATCCCGGCCCGCGGCTCGCCCAGGATGATCCTGGCATCGGCCACTGTGTAGCCCTGGGGATATAAGAAGACGGGGTTCATGTCCATCTCGGCTATGTCCGCATTCTCCATGACAAAATCGGAGACCGAGAGAAGAAGCTTCTCCAGTGCCTGGATGTCCGCAGACCGTCCCCGGTAGCCGCGCAGAAGGGCATAGCCCCGGATCTCCTCAATCATCTCGCGAGCATCGGAGGCATTGATGGGAATGGAGCGGAAGGAGACATCCTTCAGCACCTCCACGAATACGCCACCCAGGCCGAACATCAGCACCGGCCCGAATGTGGCGTCGCTGGCGACGCCTATGATGGCCTCGATGCCCGGATCGGCCATCCTCTGCACAGATATGCCGGCGATATTCTTGCCGGAGAAGGAGGAGCTGATCCTTTCGAAGGCACTCCTCACTCCCTCCTCATCGGCTATGTTCAGGACCACGCCACCGGCGTCGGACTTGTGGACCACATCAGGTGAGAGTACCTTCATGGCCACCGGACAGCCCAGGGACCGGAAGATCTCTACGGCCTGGTCGGCGGTCTGAGCCAGGGCGGCTCCGGTGGTGGTGATGCCAAGGCTTTCTAAAACGGCTTTGCTCTCATGCTCCATCAGGTAAGCTCTGCCCTGCGCCTTTGCCTGATCAATGACATATCGATATTGCTTTGTCATTTTGACCCCAAAATAAAGCTGCATCTCGCAAGACTTTTCCTCTACGGTGGCCGGTAGGTGGCCGATAGCTTAAAAAGCTTGCCCGACGGAATGACCTTTTTCATTCGCCTTTTTGTCCGGGCGATGCTCTTATCTCAGGTAAATGCAATGTGTTTCCCATGGATAAGGAAATCGTCCAGGTCATTCTCGAAAGGGAGCCCTCCGTCAAAAATCCCATACTGATAGAGGGATTTCCGGGAATAGGCCTGGTAGGCAACATCGCCAGCCAGTACATAGTCAACGAGCTGAATATGACATATCTGGGGGCCATAAGCTCCAAGTACTTCCCGCCCCTGGCCGTGCTCCTTGGGGGTGTCGTGAACATGCCGGTGCGCATATACGAGGATCCAGGAAAGGGCATAATCATCCTCACCGCCGACATACCCGTCCATCCCCTCGCCTCCTATGAGATCGGCAGCGAGATCGTATCCTGGGCCCAGTCCATCGGCACTTCGGAGATGATATGCCTCGCCGGCATAACAGTCATGGGTGACCAGCACCGTGTCTTCGGGGCAACCACCCAAAAGGAGCTGCTGGAGAAGATCCGGGACAAGGCAGAGATATTCGAGCTAGGCACCATCACCGGCATCACCGGCAGCATCATGAATGAATGCCGCATCAAGAATATGCCCGCCATATGCCTTTTAGGGGAGACATCCTCCACCGAGCCAGATCCAAGGGCGGCACTGGCAACAATCGAGACCCTCAACAAGATATACGGCCTTGGTGTAAGCACAGAGAAGCTCTCAGAGCAGGCAGAGCAGATTGAGGTGCAGATGGCTCAGCTGGCCCAGCAGATGAAGGCAGCAGGCGCAGATGAACAGCAGACCCAGCTGCCCAGAGAGTTCCCAATGTACGGGTGATGCCATATGATCTACATAGCATTGACAGGGATCTCCAGGCATGTCCTCAAGGAGCTTTCGAAGAACAGGATCCGGACGCTGGAGATCAGAAGCCCCAACAACTTCTTTGCCCTGCTCTCTGTCCAGGCTGGTGACCGCATCTTCCTCACAGACTGCAGCTCCTCGGATATCGTTCCGGGCACAGTTGGGCTCATTGCCAGCATCCGTGCGCTTCAGACGATTACTCATAGAACCATAGAATCGAGCAGGGACTACTATGAAGAGAGGGAGTCCCAGGCCGCCAGAGTCCAGCTGCAACTGGTGGCCGCGGGAAGGGTGAGGAAGATCACCAACTTCGAGCCGGGCACGCCCCTCATGCTGGATGTGGATGAGGTCAGATACTGCGATGCACGCTGAGCCCAGGAGGGTTCTGCTGGTCACGGGAAGGCTTGCAGAAGGGCAGGTGGCGGCGGCTGCGCGCTCCAGCGGGAAGGATGCAGCCCTGGCGGATGTGCTGGTGGCCGACGTGGACGTCGCCGCATTCATCACCCCCCAGATGCTGCGCCGGGCCGCGCCCCGGGGATACGACCTCATTCTCATCCCGGGCGCAGTCACCGCCGACTTTCAGCAGGTAGAGGAGGAGCTGAAAACGCCGATCCGGCTGGGCCCAAAGCATGCCGCCGACATCAAATTCGTCCTGCAGCACCTCAACGATTTTGAGCTATCCACTACAGTCCCTGCATGCGTGCTCATGCAGGAGGGGATGAGAAGGAATGCCCTCGCCAAAGCTGAGCTATTAGAGGAGAGGGCATCATGCTTGATGAAGATCGGGGGGAGAAAGGTTGGAGGGGTCTCGCGCATGAAAGTTCTGGCTGAGGTCGTGGATGCCACAAGGCTCTCCCCCTCTGCCCTGACAGAAAGGCTCCGCTACTATGAGAGGCAGGGCGCAGACATGATCGACCTGGGCCTCTCCCTGGATGCAGAAGGCGGACGGGTGGAGGAGGTGGTACGGCTGGCACGCCAGGCCACAGATCTGCCCATAAGCATCGATGCACTTCGACCCGATCTGATCCTGGCCGGCATCCGGGCAGGCGTAGACCTGGTGCTCAGCCTGGACGGGGCAAATATTCCCGTGGTGGGCAGGGCCGTGGCGCAGGCGGGTCTACCGGCTGTGGTCATCTCAGGCCCCGGCCCGGACAGCCTGGAAGACAACCTGGAAAGGGCGCGGCGCCTTGGCATACCCGCCATAGCAGACCCCATACTGCAGCCGCCCCTGCAGGGGCTTGCCGCCTCTCTGGATAGATACAGGCTCTTTCACGAGAGCCATCCGGACATACCGCTCTTCTTTGGTGCGGGCAATGTGACTGAACTTCTGGATGCCGATACTGGTGGGGTCAATGCCCTTCTCGCCGCCATGGCTGCAGAGACCGGGGGCTGCATCCTCTTCACCCCGGAGTACAGCGCCAAAGCAGCGGGATCGGTGCGGGAGCTCGCAGCAGCATCGAGGATGATGCTCATTGCAGAGGCGCGCCGCACCCCTCCCAAAGATCTTGGGCTGGATCTTCTGGTCCTCAAAGAGAAGAGGCGGCTCGCAGACGAGCCAATGCCGGGTGATGCCGTGGACGCTGAGGCCGCGGCGGGGCGCCGGTTTGTGGCGGATGATGCGGGAAGCTTCAGAATATTCATCTCCGGGGAGAGGATCGTCGCCCAGAACGGAGATATTGCCATATCAGGCAAGTCCGCCCGGAGCGTCCTGGCAGCCATCATAGACCGCCATCTGGTCAGCCGCCTCGATCATGCCGGCTATCTGGGCCGCGAACTGGAGAGGGCTGAGACCGCCTTGCGGCTGAAAAGATGCTACATCCAGGACGAGCCTCTCTGGCCGGCAGAGAAGAGTTAAATAATCGGCATGCGAGCAGAGATCCGATGAATTCCAAGGCTTTCGCTATCTTCGTGGGCGCTATTATGGTCTTCTCCGCCTTTGCCGGCTTTGTGCTTTATGGCGGCAACCAGAACGAGGCTGTGGTTGTTACCGGGAGAGACTCCCTGGAAACCTTTGGGGTCCAGGGGCGGCTGGTCGACTGGAGCTTTGAGGGACTCGGGGACGTCCTGGAGATCTCCCCTGAAAATACAGTTATGGCTTACTGGGTCAACGCGACCGCATCGCAGAATCTTAGCAGCGCTGCGACACCGGCTCTTCCCGAGGCCCTGGGCCTTCGCTACGGCAGCCAGCTTTACAGCACAGCAATTGAGAGGCTGGCCAATGTATACTTCAATGGCACCTGGACGGAGATGCACTGGATCAAACCATATCCTGTGGGGTACACCGGCCTGGTAATACCTTATGAAAATTACATGATGATCCCCACCGGAGCCGATTATGTCCGGGTCCTGGGCCGGCCCGTCCTATTCGGTGCCCAGACATCGGTGCAGGATATCATAGATGTGATCGAGGGAGGCATGTCGGCTAAGGAGAGATTTTCGCTCATCGATGGAGAGCAGGCTGACCTGCAGGTTGCGGCTCTGGGAAGCGGCGGACCGAACATGCCACTCTCCGGCGCATACCAGGAGTTCTACCTGGGTGCCAGCCATGACGGCGATGGCTACTATATGAAGGCCGAATTGCTCATGCCGCAGGAGAGCGCCGCTAGCCAGGTAAGGAGTATTGCCTCCCAGTACAATCTCAGCTTCACCCAGTCTGCAGAGCGGGCAGAGGCATCAGGGCTGATCCGGAGCGAGAACATGGGGGGAGTGCTCATGGCTCTTCTCGGGCCGTAGCGCAACCTTTTTACATGTGAAGCTTATGCGGGATCTAGTTGTTCGCCAAATAAAAGGCCCGATACATTAGGCGCTTTTGCGATGAATGATGATGGGCGGAAAGCCCGGAAGGAGACAGAATTATGGCAAGACCGATATTTGTAAGGTTTGATGTTCCAACCGAGCTGGCAGCCAAGGCCCTGGAGGCCCTGGAGCTGGCTCGCGACACAGGCAGAATCAAAAAGGGAACCAATGAAGCCACAAAGGCCATTGAGCGCGGCGTGGCCCGCCTGGTAATAGTGGGTGAAGATGTGACCCCCCCTGAGATAGTGGCTCATATTCCCGCACTATGCGAAGAGAAGAAAACACCATATATCTACGTCAAGAAGCAGAGCGAGCTTGGCGCGGCAGCGGGCCTAGGAGTGAAGAGCGCAGCTGCAGCCATAGTCGAACCCGGCAAGGGCAAAGAGCTGCTTGATGAGATCGTGCAGAAGGTCTCTGCCCTGAAGTAGGTGATATCTGATGGAGGATGAGAACGGCGTTCCTGCAGAGGTCATCGAGGTCATCGGCGTTACCGGCATGCATGGCGAGGCGACGCAGATCAAGTGCCGTATCCTGGAGGGCAACAACAAGGGCCGCATCATCACCAGGAACTGCATGGGACCCGTACGCATGGGCGATGTCCTGATGCTGCTGGAAACGGCGAGAGAGGCCAAGAAGCTTACCAGCAGGTGATTGTAGATGGAAGAGAGAAAGTGCAGCTTCTGCAACAAGACCATCGAGCCGGGCACGGGCAAGCTCTATGCCAAGAAGGACGGCACGGTCTTTTACTTCTGCTCGGCCAAGTGCGAGAACAACGTGGCCCTAGGCCGCGTTACCAGAAGGATCAAGTGGGCCAGAAAGGGGGCATGAGGCCTGGCTGAGATGGAAAGAACGTTCATCATGATCAAGCCCGACGGAGTGCAGCGGGGCATCATCGGCAAGGTCCTGCAGCGCATCGAGGAGAAGGGCTTTAAGATCGTGGCTATGAGGATGGCGACGATGCAGGTGGAGAAGGCCAGGGAGCACTATGCGGAGCACGCCGGAAAGAAGTTCTACCAGGACCTGGTGGACTTCATCACAGCCGGGCCCTCTGTTGCCATGGTGGTGGAGGGAAGGGGCGCTATAGCAGCCATGAGGAAGATGAACGGCGCCACCAATCCCGCAGATGCCGCTCCCGGAACCATTCGGGGCGACTATGCCATTGAGACGGGACGCAATGTGGTGCACGGCTCGGATTCCGCCGCATCGGCTGCTCGCGAGATCGCGCTCCACTTTGAACCACATGAACTGGTGGACTACAAGCGGATAGATGAAGACTGGCTCTATGAGTGAAGTGAAATAAAGGCAGAACCTGCCCCACTTCATGGGAGCCTTTAAGTTCTCAAAAAATAAAATGCATTTTTCGGATACTAATCATTCGAGAAGCGATCTCTATGCAGCAGAAGTCCAAAAAGTCCGGCAAAGCGAATGTGCCCATCTCCAATCTCAGGACGCCGATAGTGGTGGTGATGGGGCACGTGGACCATGGCAAGACCACCCTTCTTGACAAGATTCGGGGAACGGCTGTTGCCAAGGGCGAGGCCGGGCTGATCACCCAGCACATCGGAGCCACTGAGGTGCCGCTGGATGTGGTACAGGATTTCTGCGGCTTGCACTTCGGCAAGGAGATGCAGATACCGGGGCTGCTCTTCATAGACACGCCCGGACATCATGCTTTTACGTCCATGAGGAGCCGGGGCGGGTCGCTGGCAGACCTGGCAGTGTTGATCGTGGACATCAATGATGGATTTCAGCCCCAAACAATCGAATCACTGGGAATTCTCAAGCGCTTCAAGACCCCATTTGTGGTGGCTGCCAACAAGATTGACCGCATCAGCGGATGGCATGCCACAGCCAATGCCCCCTTTTCCAAGAGCATCAAGGCCCAGAGCGAGAGGGTGACGGAGACTCTGGACACCAGGCTGTATGAGCTGGTGGGCGAGCTCTACAAGCATGGCTTCTCTGCGGACAGGTACGACCGGATCTCTGATTTCACCAGGACTGTGGGGATCGTTCCCATCAGCGCCGTCACTGGAGAGGGTGTGCCCGACCTGCTCATGGTGCTGGTGGGCCTCGCCCAGAGGTTTTTGAAGGAGAACCTGAAGCTGACCGCCAGGGGGCCGGGGGTGGGAACCATCCTCGAAGTCAAGGAGGAGAAGGGCCTGGGCACCACACTGGATGTCATCCTCTACAACGGGGAGTTCAACGTAGGAGATGCGGTTATCGTGGGCACGGCGCACGAGCCAGCTGTAACCAAGATCAGAGCCCTTTTAAAGCCAAAGCCCCTGGCTGAGATCAGGAGCGAGGAGAGGTTCCTGCCCGTCAAGCACGTGGTCGCAGCATCGGGGATAAAGGTGGCAGCTCCAAAGCTGGAGAACGCCCTGGCCGGATCGACCATAAGGGCCGTCTCCTCCGCCGAGGAGCTGGAGGAGCTGTCCGAGCAGCTCAAGTCCGAGCTGGAGTCGGTGAGGATTGACACCGAGAACGAGGGCGTGATACTCAAGGCTGACACAATCGGCTCTCTGGAGGCGATGGTAGGGGAGCTGAAGGCCAAGGGCATAGCCATTCACTATGCCGATGTGGGGCCTGTATCCCGAAGGGATGTGATCCGGGCGGCTGCCATCAAGGAACCTCTCCTATCCGCCATACTGGCCTTCAATGTGGAGATACTTCCCGACGCCATCAGCGAGATTCAGAAGGCCAATGTGCCAGTATTCTGCAGCGATATCATCTACTCTATTTTAGAGAGCTACGAGCAGTGGATGGAGGAGCAGAAGGCGAGAATCGAGCAGGAGCGACTGGAGGCGGTCATCCGCCCGGGAGCTGTACGCCTGCTGCCCGACTGTGTATTCCGCCAGTCCAAGCCGGCCATAGTGGGTGTGCAGGTCATCGGCGGCGTGATTCGCACCCAGGTCAACCTCATGAGGGAGGATGGTGCCAATGTGGGCGAGATCAAGGGCATTCAGGCCCACAACGAGAACGTCGGCTCGGCTACGGTCGGCCAGGAGGTGGCCATATCGATAGACGGGCCGACGGTAGGCCGGCAGATCCATGAGGGAGACATCCTCTACGTCAATATCCCGGAGAAGCACGCCAGGATTGTGGAGCTGGAGCTGAAGCCCAAGCTGGCCGAGGATGAGCGGGAGGTCCTGGAGAACTTCCTGAATATCAAGAGAAAGAAGGACCCCTTCTGGGGAAGATAGCCGCCCCGAATGGGCTGAATATTTGCCTCACGCCAATTATTAATACTACTGTCACATGAGCGGAGCGTGTGTCCTCATTTGCCTTTTCGCCAGATGATATCCTCGTCCCACTCCTGGCAGTGGGCCTGGCTGAGATGGGGGACAAGACCCAGCTATCCATACTGCTGCTCGCCTCCAGGACGCGCGATTACGCGCAGCTTCTCATTGGAGTCATGCTGGCCTTTCTCCTGGCGGATGGATTTGCCATACTGGTGGGCTCGTGGGCGACAAACGTCATCCCGGCAAGCCTGGTGCAGATAGTCTCCGGACTTGTCTTTCTGCTATTCGGCATTTTGATCTTCCGGGATGGGGGCGAAGAGGGGGTGGAGCCGGCCAGCCTCTCTGCCAGGAGCACATTCATCTCCGGCTTTTCCATGATCTTCCTCTCAGAATGGGGGGACAAGACCCAGATCGCCTCCGCCCTCTTCGCCACGGAATACGATCCACAGATGGTCCTTATCGGAGTCATGGCAGCGTTATTCATCCTATCTGCGATGGCCGTCTTTCTGGGCAGGAGCATTTCGGGAAGGTTCGACCGCAGGCTGATGGCCAGGGTTGCCGGAGCCCTCTTTGTGCTGATTGGACTGTCTTTTCTGGCATCGGCTGCTACGGGCTATCTGTGGGGCGGGTAGCGATCAGTTGAATGCTTTTTTGGGTTTCTCATCGTTTCATATCTTTTCAGCCGAAAACCCTATATCGATAATGAGACGATGGGTCATTTGCGTCAAAATAGGAGTGCCGTAGAGGCAATTCAGGAGACAAAACCTTGTTTAGAACCAAAAGGATCAATGAAAAGGGGCAGGTCGAGGTAGCTACCTGCCCGCTCTGCAAACAGCGGCTGGAGTTCATCGGCGCACCCATGGTCAGGTGCTACACGACGGGAGAGGTGTACGAGCCTGAGCAGATCATTTGGATGCTTGAGTCGGAGGTCCCTGCCGGGACGTGCTATGATGCAGAGAACATCAGAGGAAATAAGGTGCAGGACTTCCTGCCCAATGCCCATCCAGGGGATGTTGAGAAAGAGGCATAATATAAGGCATAGACGCATCAAACAGAGCACTGGCCAAATCCCCCTCGATCTTGGCCCAAATACTCCGCTGGCATCAAGAGAGGAATTATAGTGTATATTTTTTGAAGAGGGCGAGAGAAACGATGTTATCGATGCGGGGTACGGGATTCGAACCCGCGAACTCCTGCGAGACAGGATCTTAAGTCCTGCGCCTTTGGCCAGCTTGGCAAACCCCGCGCAAATATGATTTTCGGCAGACGACTTTCCCGCTCCGGTGCCCTTCTCTTCGCTCCTCGAATAAGTACTTTGCCGGCATTTCAGGCAGCGATCGCCTTGCATTTAATTATTGCAGCTTTCTTCCCGCCATCAGGGCAATGCACAGATACTGCCAGAGAACTGTAACCTGCAGAAGGCCCGCCTCCCTCCACCACTCTGCCTTCTGCTCCTGGCTGCAGTAGTAGTGCGTCTCCTTCTCCTCCCGCAGGCGGGCGATGAAGTCTGAGATCTGCGGCTCTACAGCCCGGCGCCTCTCATCCATCAGGGAGTAGAACCACTCCTGCATGTCGCTTCCCTCTGCAGAGTAGCCCTCCGCGGAAAGAAGCCAGCCGCCCGGCCGCAGGAGACCCAGGCACCCGTCAACGGCCGCCCGGTAGGCTGGAAAGGGCAGGTGCTCCAGGACCAATGTGGAGACCACTGCATCAAAGCCCTCCTCCTCTAGCCCCTCCTGCCAGCCATCCCGGCAGAGGTCTGCCACACGCCTGCCCAGCATCGATCCGGGGTGCACTCTCTCGAGCTTTTCTGCGGCGATCTCCACCATCCTCTGAGAGCCGTCCAGGAGGAATATGCGGGCGGATGGCATCTGCTGCAGGATGGAAAGGGATGCGTTGCCCGTGCCGCAGCCCAGGTCCAGGATGCGAGCATTCCTCCGAAGATGCCTGCGGCAGGCGGAGGCGACCAGATCCAGCATATCACGGTAGCCCGGGACCACAGCCGACTGGTAGAGATCGTAGGCCTGAGCGTGGCTCTCGTAACAGGAGACTGTGGAGCCGGCGAGATGGAGATTGGAGTGCATGAATGGGTTATCTGGGCTGGAGGCATATTTTAGCCTGTCTCTGCTGTGTTGAATAATCTCATCCAGATAAATTTACTTCTCCGTATTTTTTCTGTTTTCGCCGACTCAATTTTGGATAGTCTACCTATATTGAGTTGTTTGAAAAGAAAATAGTAGCAAGAGACTTAGAATGCCAGATGGCACCACTTGATCGCTAATCGAATAAAGTGGCCTCCCTTTGTGCCATCTATGCGATCTGCGAAAGAGCGATCAACTCAATCAAGGTAGACTACCTGTGGTTGACATGCCCCTTAAACGATATTGGAGAGGTGTTTCTCATACAAAAGACTGGCGTCTCTGCAAGGGGCTTGTGGCCTAAATTTTCTCAAACATCCCCACCAGCTCGAACTCCCTCACATCCACCAGCCCCCTGTCGGTGAGCTTCAGCTCCGGTACCACAGGCAGGCATAGAAACGAAAGGGTC
>JAGPMN010000012.1 GCA_018052825.1 Methanothrix sp. | reverse complement strand
AGAAGGTGTACAACAAGAAGAGGCTGCATTCAGCTCTTGGCTATAGATCTCCGGAGAAGTTCGAAATGGAGGTTGCTTTAAATACTGTTGCTTAACTATTTGTCTACTATCAGGGGTGCAGTCCAGATTATTGTGCACCTCAGACGGAAGCCGTGCAGAATATCACAGAAGAATTCAACGGCCAGATAAACGTTTTCTTGATAAGCGCCGAAGGCGATGATTCAAGGTCTGAGGAGGCCTTGCAGGCATACGATCCTAACGGCGGCACCATGTATGTGCCTCTAACTGTTGTGCTCACACTTGCACCCGATTTCGATGGAGATGTCGTTCCAGTCTGGCATAGCACAGATGAGGTCACGGGTGAGAATTGGATCAAGAGCTATGTGGAGGACGCCATAAGCAAATACGATGAAAACTCTGCTGACTGGAATTCCTGAGCGAGAGCCTGACATAGCGGGATTGCTTGTATGACAATAAAATGCGAAAAATCCCTAATTTCAGGGTCTATCACACTTTTTACCGTCCTTTGCTTCATCCTCTTTCTCGTAAGCTGCCAGGCTTTCAGTCAGGAGACAAAGGCACTGGCCCCTGATTTTCAGGCAGTGGACTGTCAGGGCAGGAGCCTATCTCTGAGCGACTATCGAGGAGAGTCTCTCCTTCTTCATATCACAAATATCGAAAATCCACTCTGCCGGGAGTGCGAGCATGTTCTGAGTGCCCAGACCGGCCAGCTCTCCCTGCTGGCAAAAGAGCATCCAGAGATCAATATCGTTACACTCAACATCAGAAAGAATCCATACTCGAAGAGCGGTCCGGCTCTGGCTAAGGAGTGGTGGAACATCAATATAACCTGGCCCTGGATTGAGGATTTTGAGCCCTATACAATAACCGGCAAGTATATCGGCTACTCAACCTTTGAGGATGGATTTGCCAACCCCACCCTGATCCTGGTCGACAAAGAAGGAAATGTGGCGGGCCTTTATCACGTCTATCAATTGGGCAAGGGAGAGATAGACGGAGTACAGAGCGCTGAGGCACTTTATAAGGGCCTTAAAGAGATGGATAGGGGAGAGGCAAAAGCAAAAGCCTCAGGATTCAAAGGTGTGGCCTCCAGAGAGGATGTCAATTACCTGGGCATGTTCTTCCTGGGCATTGTAACTTCGCTGTCACCCTGCTCTGTTGCCCTGCTGCTGGCCATGTTCTCCTACGTCATGACCAGCAGAAGAAAAGAGGAGTATCTCAGGAAGAGCGCCTCGGCATCTAAGGAGGGCTTCATGATCGGCGTGGCCTTCACACTGGGAATGGCTGCCGTCTTCTTCGTGGTGGGGCTGTTTCTCTCGGACATTGGCGTTTTCATCCGCCAGGCCAGCTTCTTCGACCTGGCCGCCGGGATGCTGATGATCGTTCTGGGCATAAATATCATAAAGCCCATCGGCGAGATCGTCGAGCCGGTCAGCTCGCGCATCTATCTCGGCAGAGGCAGCCGTGATGCTCTTTCTGGAGAGAATGATCCTGTGAAGATGGGATTGATGGAGAGGCTGGTCCGATTCTCAATGGGCCTCTTCCACTACTCGGCCTTCATCGGAGCTTTTGCCCTGGGAGTATTCTTCGCTATGGGCTGGGCCCCCTGCGCCGTCTCCCTCGTCTTTCCGGTGCTCATCTGGCTCATATCCCAGAATGTAACAGCCGTGGGAGGCGGATTGATGCTCTTTGTCTTCGGAGTCGGCCACGGAGTGCCGGTGATTCCTATCGCCACGTTCTCCAGAGCTGTGGGCGGGTGGATCGGGGAGAAGTATATCGCTGCAGGAAAATATATCACAATGGCCTTCGGGCTGGCGGTAATCGGGATCGGATTGATTTATGCTGTGAGGTACTTTGGATTCAAGCTGTGGTGAAATGATCAGATGAAATCCGCTTTATCAGACGCTCAAAAGAAGAAGGTGCTCTTTCTATGCACCCACAACTCTGCCCGCTCCCAGATGGCCGAGGGGCTGCTGAGGAGCATGTATGGAGATCGGTATGAGGCCTACAGCGCCGGAGTTGTCGCAACATCCGTCGATCGCCGCGCTGTGCAGGCTATGCGGGAGATCGGCATCGACATCTCGGGCCAGCGCTCCAAGACATATCAAGAGCTGGGAGATATCATATTCGACCTGGCTGTCACCGTCTGCGACCGGGCGAGGCAGGCCTGCCCCATATGCAGCACGAGCCTTGAGATTGCCAGCAGATCGCCCAAAGCCAGGAAGGTCATGCACAGAGGCTTCGATGACCCTGCCGCGGCTGTGGGAAGTGAGGAGGAACAGCTTTTTGCCTTCAGGCGAGCCAGGGATGAGATAAAAGAATGGATATCTCAGACCTTCGGCAGATGACTGCGGAGCATTTTGCCCCCCCCGTTTCATCAGCAATCAATTTTGATTTGCCACCCAGTCCTGGTAGCTGTAGAGCCTGGCGTCGTATCCCATCATCTCCAGGGCAAACCAGACCACAGAGGCCTTCATGCCAGTGTTGGTGAAGACCACAACACTCTGGCCTTTATCCAGCAGCCCGAATATCTTTTCCAGCTTCTCCTCGCTCTTGATCTTATTTCCGTCGAGAACGCTTGCATAGGGAATGTTTATCGATCCGGGGATGCTGCCCGAGCCGAACTCCTGCACCGTCCTGGCATCGACAATCTGCACCCCTCCGCCATTCACCATCTCATATGTGGCTGTGTAGTTTGCAGTCGGGGCGGCAGAGTATGTCTTGCCTGCTAAAACAGCTGCGTCTGACGTAACCACCCGCCCGGATGCCTGCCAGTCCTCAGCCGTCCCGTCCAGGACCCTTACCCTCTCATGGCCCAGCCCCTTCATCATCCAGTAGACGTATGTCGCCACAGACGGCCCTCCTCCGCATGGCAGGCACTCGCCGTATATGACAACCGAGTCCTCGCGGGAGATGCCGGCGTCGCCGAGGATCTCTGTGATCTCGGAGAGGTTCTTGAGAAGGCCGGGCTGCTCGTTAAACTGCATGTAAGGTATGACCACTGAGCCGGCTATATGGCTGCTCGAGTTCTCGCTCACATCCAGCAGGATATCTGCGCCGTTTACGGCATCAAGCGGGGCGAGAATGGCCGCAGCCTCATCGCTTCGCACAGTGATCGCCTGCTGTTCAGCTGCTGCATCCTCTGTGCCTTCTCTGGCAGAAGAGCTCTCTGTGGAAGCGCTCATGTTCCACCTCTGCTCCCTTGACTTTGCCGGCCACTTTGTATTGGCCGGCTGCTGGTCGGCGCTGGTGTTTCCAATCTCATCAAGCTTGGCCATGGGGTCCCAGCCGCCATCGTCGCAACCGCCGCCTAAAGAGGCGCATTCCGCTCCGGCGGAGGCGCTCTGGGATAGGGCCAGAAGCATCAATAAGACTATGCTGATAAATGAAAATCCCAAGTTTAGCGAATGCATAGTTTATACCACCACAATTCTCAGGATCGCAATCTCAGGCGGCCGGCTCCTTTTTTAGGCGCAGCCTGCCTTCTTCGCTTCCTTCATCGATTTCATGTCCATCCCTCTTCGCATCACCTTTTTATAAGCCTTTTCAGCTCTTCGACCGTGGCAGTTCTGCCCACCATCACGGACTTGCCATCGATGTAAAGTGCAGGGGTCATCATCACACCCCGCTCCATTATCTCCTGGATGCCATCCACCTTGATCACCTCTGCGGAGATGCCAGATTCTGCGACCGCCTTCTCCACATTCTTGAGCAGGCTTTTGCACTTGGCACAGCCTGTTCCCATGACCTCGATCTTCACCATTTTTACCACCACATTTTTTCATGCCACCGCCCCGTAGACCGCTCCCGCCAGGGTCGACATCAAAACCACAAGGGAGATGTATGCGCCCCCCTTCTTAAGGCCGATGATCCTGGTGATGACGATTATGCTGGGCAGGGAGAGGGAGGGGCCGGCTAAAAGCAGGGATAGCGCCGGGCCTGCGGCTGTGATACCGCTGCTGTAGCCGAAAAGGCTGCCGACGATGGGCACCTCCAGGAGCGTTGGCATGTATAGCAGGGAGCCTATCACCGAAGCCGCAAAGCAGGCCAGAAGGCTGCTTGTGCCGAAGATGGTGCGAATCCACTCCACTGGCAGTAGGTAGCCGATGATGCCGGCTATAAATGTTCCCACGACCAGCAGTGGAAAGATCTTCCTGGCCAGCCACCAGGTTTCGCCGAGGAACGCCTCCCTCTCCTCTGGCTGGTAGTATTTCATCATCAGAAATACGGCTGTTATCATCAGCGCAGCTACCATGCCGGCCTTGGGCAGAGGCTCTAAAGCGCTCGTTGTGGCTGCCAGCAGCACTGCAACCAGGACGGCTATGAAAAAGCCTGTAGCATATCCGGGACGGCCCCCTTGCGGGGGATCGGGATCAGCCTGGAGAGCAGATATGGCAGCACTGGCGCCGCACTCTTCCTGAGGCCTCTCGAATATGGCAGCCATGATCAGGCCGATGATCACGGCCATGCCCACAGCCGCCACTGCTCTGGCAATGCCAAGATCAAGTCCCAGCACCCTTGCAGTGAGTATAACTGCCATGAGGTTTATGGCCGGCCCGGAGAAGAGGAAGGCCGTTGCCGGGCCGATGCCAGCGCCCCGCTTCTCTATGCCTGCAAACACGGGCAGGATGGTGCAGCTGCACACCGCCAGTATGGTTCCGGAGGTGGCAGCCACGCTGTAGCAGAGCCACCTGGGGGCGTCTGCCCCGAAGTACCTGAGCACAGTCTCCTTTTCCAGCAAAGCTGCAATGGCACCGGCTATGAAGAAGGCAGGCACAAGGCATGTCAAAACATGTGCCGACAGGTATCCGAGGAGCGTGTAAAGGCCCGCCTGCAGGGCAGCCATGATCGCCGTGAATGTCATCTCCCGCTCTTCAGAGACCTCTCCAGAACTCGTCCAGCCTCAGCCAGCTGCGATATCTGCTGCAGGGCCATGCCGTCCACCATGCGAATCAGATCGAATACCCCAGGGTCCTTTATGCGATAGAGGGTTCTCTTGCCATCGATCCTTCTCTCCAGTATGCCGGCCTCATAGAGTATGGAGAGGTGCTTGGAGATGGTGGACTGGGAGCGGTGAAAGGCGGGCAATATCTCGCAGACGCAGCGCTCGCCGCCGGAGAGATACTCCAGCAGCTCCAGGCGGATGGGATCGGAGAGGGCGCTCAAGATCTTGATGCGCAGGTCGGAGACGGATCTGTCGGACATGATGGGATGAGGGGGAATCTATTCAGATATAAATCTATCGCGATAGAACGATACTTCATGTGCCGCCAATGCCAGGAGAACGTACTTAGTCGACTTTCTCACCCTTCTTTCCCGGAACGAAGGGGATGAGGCCCCTTCGGACCAGCTCCTTCTGTAGCTCTAAAGGCAGATTCCTGGCGTCGACTATCAGTCCGTTGACCATCACCCACCAGGCCAGAGGATTCGCCTCCATTTGTGATGGCCGCCACCATTTGGGATCGGCCTGGCAGATATCGAGAATATCCCTGATCTGCCTGGCCTTGTTGGCAGCAGTCTTCTGGCTCACTCCAAAGAGGGCTGCCATCTCGTCCGCCCTCATGTATGGGAGCTGGGACTTGTCGAAGAGGAAGTTGACTGTGCCCAGGCAGTAGACGATTGACGCCGCCCAGACGTCCTTTCTGCCCCTCTCCAGGGGCGAAGGCCTCTTTCTCGCCAGGGCTGCTGTCATGAGACGGGCGAGCTGTGCATACTCTTCATCCAGATGCTCCAGGCAGACCGCATCTGTCAGGGCTGCGATCTCATCGTAGACGGTCCGCATCCTTGCGGGGACTGATTCGCTTTTTCTTTTCGGCATTCGCTCTCCTCCCCAGAAACAGAGCTTTTCTCTTCTCAAACTCTCTGGTACAGCGTCGTCCTCTGCACAGGCCTTCTGCCCCGGCTTTCGATCAGCCTGGCGATCTCCTCTGCAGATATGCTGGGGGCCTCCCTGGCGTTTCTGGCTATGCCCTCGTCCATGAGCGTTCCCCCGAGATCGTTGGCCCCCCACTCCAGAGCCGCCCCCGCCGCCTCCCTGCCGAGCTTCGGCCAGCTTGCCTGTATGTTGTCTATGTAGGGATATAGTGCCACCCTGGCCAGGGCATGCATCTTGAGCCTGTCCAGCAGGTCCGCCCCACCAGGCATACCGCCTCGCATCAGATCTCTTCCGAGGACGTTGTTCTCGGATATGAATGGAAGCAGCACCAGCTCTGTGAAGCCTGCCGTCTCTGCTGCTATCTCCCGCAGGACCTGCAAATGCATGAGCCGCTCCTCCAGGCTCTCCACATGGCCGAATAGGATGGTCGAGGTGGTGGGAACTCCCAGCCGGTGGGCGGCTCTGATTATATGCCGCCACTGCCCCGTAGTTAGCTTCTCAGGGCAGATCCTCTGCCGTACCGAGTCCACAAGTATCTCCGCAGCAGTGCCGGGCATGGAGCCAAGGCCGCTTCTCTTCAGTTGCAGGATGGCCTCCTGCACGGCGACTGCGGAATTCCTGGACATATGCAGCACCTCCATTGGGGAGTATGCATGCAGATGCATCTTTGGAAATGCACGGTGTATGTTCTCCAGTATTTCGCAGTAGTCCTCTAAAGCCATCTCCGGGTGCAGTCCTCCTTGCAGGCATATCTCGGTTGCCCCCACCTCCTCCGCCTCCGCAGCCCTACTCAGTATCTGCTCATGGCTGAGTGTGTAGGGTTCATGATGCTTGAATGAGCAGAAGCGACAGCTCCCTGTGCACCTGTTTGTGAAGTTGATATTCCTGTTTATCACAAAAGAGACGTCATCCCCGCAGCACCTCTCCCGCAGGGCATTGGCCAGGCGAAAGAGGCGCAGGGGCTGATGCCACAGCTCCGCGAGATCCGCCTCGGATAGACGGCCAAGATCTGAATCTGCAGCACCCGGCTGCAGGGCAGGCGAGGCATTTGAGATCATGTCTGTCCTAACTCTCCTGAGCGGCCCTCCATTCTCCTCTCCTTGGGAATCTGGCTGACCAGCATTCCATGTGAGTATAGTCCGCACCCAAGTGCATCCCCCCTATAAAATACTACCACATAGCCGGGCTGGCAGGCGCCCGCATTGCAGTGCTCCGGAAGGGGCTGGCTGGCCCCCTGCAGGAAGAGCCGTGCCTCACCACCCTCCAGATGCACCAGGTTTTTGGTGGCATGCCTGCCGAAGAGCTGCAATGCTGCCGTGGTGGGCTTCCATGGCCGGTCCTTGCAGTTCATGATGCGCATTCCCAGCGACTCGTAGCTCAAGCGCGGCAGCTCCGCATCCGATATGGCCCAGATGCTGCTCGCCTTTTTAAAGAACCGCAGGCCAGAGAAGGCCTCCAGATCCATGCCGAAGCGCTCCTGCCATAGCTGCACCACGCGCGAGGCCTCGACCGGCTCAAAGACATTTCTGGCTCTATTTCTTGACGATCCTGGCAATGTAAAAGCCTCCCGTATCGTTGATATGGGGATAGTAGCGGGCAGTCCTGGCCATCTCGGATGATAGTGACCTCCCCTCCCACTCTGTGATCCCAGGGCACTCCCTCAGGCCGGGAAGGCTGATCCTCTCCAGCCGCAAGCCCGGCCCGCCGGATGCTTCACTCTGCTCGAGCGCCGCCTGAACCACAAGCTCGTTCTCCTCCGGGGCATATGTGCATGTGGAGTAGACAACCACTCCGCCGGGCCTGACCAGCCGCAGGGCGCTTTTGAGAAGGCCGGCCTGCAGGACATGCAGCCCCCTTGACCGAGTGGCACTGCATCGCATCAGAGTTCCAGGGCCGCGCCTCTCCCGCCCCTCCGAGGAGCACGGCGCGTCGACCAGCACCCGGTCGAAGCCGCCGCGTGGAAAGCTCCGTCCGTCATAGCGGGTGATGGCCGCATTCAGGACTCCCAGCCTCTCGCAGTTGGAGCGCAGGGCTGCCAGCCGGGCTAAAGAGGGCTCATTGGCCACCACCAGGCCGCGATTTTGCATCATCTGGGAGATCTGGGTGGTCTTGCTGCCGGGTGAGGCGCAAAGGTCGAGCACCATCTCGCCGGGCCCTGGATCGAGCACCAGTGGAGGTGCCATGGATAGCTCCTCCTGTATATGAATGTAGCCGAGCTGGCTCTCCAGCAGCTTTCCCGGGCTCTCCGCATCCAGCTTGAGCCCCAGTGGATACCAGGAGAAGCTCTGATAGGGCACGCCAGCCTCCTCCAGCCGCTCCAGCAGCGCCTTTTTGCCGGTCTTCAATGTGTTGATGCGGGCAGAGCTGTAGAGAGGAAGGCTTTGAAAGGCCCGGAAGGCCTCAAAATCAGGGATTATTTCCCTGTATCTGTCCAGAGTGTCCATGCATGTGCTGAATGGCATTGTCGCAGAAATAATTTGGCCACGAAGCAAAAGGATTTAATAGTCGGATAGCGAGCAACCAGATCGTGAAAGCTTTTTATGGTTTTCGCAAAGGACGGTGAAGAGTTGTTTAGAAGCCAGGAAGGATCATCCTCTGGAGGGTCCGCTCCAACTGCTCCCGTAGAAGTTGGAACAGAGTACGACGTCAAAATCGAGGACATTGCCAGAGAAGGCGACGGCATTGCCCGAGTAGAAGGTTTCGTGATCTTCGTTGCCGACACCAATGTGGGCGACGAGGCCAGGATCCAGATCGACAAGGTTATGAGGCGTTTCGCCATCGGGCATAAGATCTGATTGCTTTTCTGGGGAACGGTGAGATGTTATGGCAAATTTCAATGCAGACCGGTCCTCTATGAGCACACCTGCTCCAGTAGAGGTCGGAAGAGAGTATGATGTCAAGATCGAGGATATTGCCAGAGAGGGCGACGGCATAGCCCGGGTCGAGGGATTTGTGATCTTCGTTGCCGACACCAAAGTGGGCGACGAGGCCAGGGTCCAGATCGATAAGGTTATGAGGCGCTTCGCGATAGGGCATAAGGTTTAGAGTAAAATCCCCGCTTGCCCTTAATCAGGGCATAATTGTTTTTGATCGACTTGAGGCCTCCTTACCAGTTGTTCAGAAAAATTTAATTATAATGAGAAATAAAATGACCTGGTGGGAAATGAAGGGGGTTTATCATGAACGCAAAGAGTCGACGACGTATCCTCTTAGCAGGATCTCTGCTTATGATAGCAACGGTCTGCATGGGACAGGCCATCACCACAAAAGAGCTTCTTGCTGCCAGAACTCAAAATTCAGCATCTTTAGCTGATTTGGCGGCAAATGGCGCCGCAAACCAGCCGCCTTCGGCCAAAAGCCTCACGCCTGATCGAGAAGGCCCGCTGATGGCCGGCTCGGAGATTGCCTGGACGGGAACCGCCTACGATCCTGATGGAGATCGTATTCTCTATCAATTCTGGCTGAATGGGCCTGCAACCGGAAACTCCTGGAAGCCGATGACAGGCTGGACTGATAACAATACCTGGAACTGGAGCACCAGTCCGGTGGATAGCGGCCTGAATATCATCGATATGCGCATAAGGGACGAACGCCACTGCGGTCCATGGAGCCACGACAGCCATATCAGCGCGGAATATGCCATCGACAGCATCCAGGGCAGCGGCCAGGATGCAAAAGCAAACTCCGCGCCCACTCTCCACAGCATCAAACCGAGTCGACAGAGCCCGCAGGATCTGGGAATAAAGGTCACCTGGACTGCAGCGGCCTCGGATCCGGATGGAGACACGGTTCTCTATCAATTCCTCCTTAAAGGGCCTTCCACAGAAGATGTCTGGCTGCCGGAGACCCTATGGACGACAAACAATGTCTGGATATGGGATACACAAAATGCAAAGGCTGGAATATACACAGTAGAGGTTCGGATAAGGGATGGATATCACAGCGATGCAGAAGGCTGGGACGACTTTACCAGAGCAGCATATGTCATAAAACAGAAAGGTGTGATCAGGTAGGGGCCATCAAAATCTTTTTTAGATGATCTCCTGCAAATCCCCTAAAAACAGATCTATATTCTCCCGGCTCATGTGCCTCATCAATATCAGCCTGAGGGCCTGGTTGGGCTCGCGTGTCATTGAGACATGCCAGTCCCTCTCCATCAGCTTCTCCCTCGCATTCGACGGATCCGGGACTCGCAGAGCCGCCACATTCATGATGGGGTCGATTACCGGAAGGACGCCGATTTTGCGCGCCCCGGCCAGCAGGTGGCGGGTGAGGCCCATGCAGTAGTCCACCATCTCCTTAAAGCCATCCAGGCCCAGATGCATCATCACGGCATATGTGGCAGCGGCTGCAGCACCGCTTCTGGTACCTGTCAGGGATGCCTGCTTTGGTCTGGTGAGGTAATATGTATCTGTCTCCAGGGCGCTCAGGCATTCCTCCCTCCGGAAGAGCAGCCCGCCGGCAGGAATTGTGCTCATGCCCATCTTATGAGGATCGATGGTGATGGAGGAGACCCCGGGCACGGAAAAGTCCCACGCAATCTTCTTTTCCAGGAACGGCAGCACAAATCCGCCGAAAGCGGCATCAACATGCAGGTGAATTCCCCTCTCCTCAGCAATCGACGCCAGCTCCGGGATGGGGTCCACCTGGCCGAACTCAGTGGTCCCCGCTATTCCCACAAGTGCCACGGTTTTTTTGTCCAGCAGCGATTCAACTGAAGAGAGGTCGACACTGAGGTTTTCATCCAGCCGGGCCTTCCTCACCTCCAGGCAGAGCAGATCACCGATCTTGTCGAATGAGAAGTGAGCCGAGGCCGGGACGACTATATTTCCGTCCCTTCTGCCTGCCTCGTTTCTGGCCGCCCGGATGGCCTGGATGTTGGACTCAGTGCCCCCGGTGGAGACATAGCCCGAGGCGCTCGGGCAGCCCAGCATCTCCCCCATCATGGCCACCACACGCTCCTCAAGATCGGCAACGCCCGGAAACAGACCAGGATCGCCCAGGTTCGTCTCCATGAACATCTCATGCGCCTTTACGGCAATTGGGTGAGGCAGGGTGCACATGGTGGAGAAGAAGCGGTCGTATCTGTAGTTTCGCGCTCTCGCCTCCTCCAGGATGCGCATCACTGCATCTTCGGGAAGGGGCTTGTCCCTCATCACGGAGTCACTCATCAAATTCCGCTTCCAGTTTTCTTTGACCTGTGCTCTAATCCCTGTTTCTCAGGGCTTTGAGCATGAGGATCTTTTCGCTCCTGGCAACTGTCTCACGGACTGTGGCCACGGCGTCGATGTTGGCGGATATGCTGGTGATGCCGATCTCAACCAGCCTCCTGGCCATCTCAGGATATGAGCCTGCCTGGCCGCAGATGGAGGTCTTGACTCCGGCCTCATTGCACTGCTCCACCACAAACTCGATGAGCTTGATGACGGCTGGATGCATCTCGGAGTAAAGGCCGGCCACGTTCTCATTGTTCCTGTCCACGGCAAGGGTGTACTGGGTGAGGTCGTTGGTTCCAAAGGATATGAAGTCGATTCCATCGGCTATGAAGTCCTCTATGGTGAGTGCTGCGCCCGGGGTCTCAACCATGATGCCCACTTCGATCTTCTCCAGGTCCAGGCCCTCCTCGACCATTATGGCCTTGGCCTTCTGAAACTCGCGAACATGCTGGACCATGGGCAGCATTATGCCCACATTTGTCAGCCCCATCTCGTGCAGCTTCTTGAAGGCTCTAACCTCAAGACGGAAGTGATCTGTCTCTGTCAGGTCGCGCCTGATGCCTCTCCAGCCCAGCATCGGGTTGTGCTCTTGAGGCTCGTTCTCGCCACCCTCCATTGCCCGGAACTCATCTGTTGGAGCATCCAGCGTCCTCACCCAGACCGGGCGAGGGAAGAAGGCATCGGCCACTGTCTTGACGCCCCTGACCAGCTCGTCTATGTACTCCTCGGACTTGCCGCTCTTGATGTACCAGTTGGGGGTCTTGCCAAGGCCCAGGATCATATGCTCGATGCGCAGCAGTCCCACGCCGTCGGCCAGAGTGGCCGCAGCTGCTGCCGCCCTGTCCGGCTCGCTGACATTGACCTTGATCTCTGTGGCGGTGACGGGCTTGGAGACGACAACTGTGCCTCCAGCGGCCGCGGCTGCAGCAGGCCTGGAGTTCGCCTCCAGTTGCACGCGCCCCTCATAGACTATGCCCTTGTCGCCGTCCACTGTCACCTCCATTCCGTCCTTGAGAACGGATGTGGCCTTCTTGGTGCCGACAACCGCCGGGCAGCCCAGCTCGCGGCTGACGATGGCTGCATGGCAGGCCATGCCTCCCTCATCGGTGACGATGGCTCCGGCGCGCTTCATTCCCGGGACCATGTCCGGCATGGTCATCCTGGTGACCATGATGTCTCCCTGCTTGACCTTGTCCAGATCCCTGCCGCTGGAGATCAGACGCACTATGCCCGTGGCTGCGCCGGGAGCCGCTCCCAGGCCCTGAAGCAGTATCCTGCTTTTATCCGGAGCGACCGCAGACCCCGCCTTCTTTCCGGAGGCGATTGTGGTTATGGGCCGGGACTGGAGGATGTAGATCTTGCCCTTCTCCACGCCCCACTCGATATCCTGGGGCAATCCGTAGTGCTCCTCCAGTATCTCTGCATAGCCGGCGAGCTCGATTGCCTCCTTATCGCTGAGGACCGCGGCCTCCCTCTTCTTGGCCGGGACCTTGACTGTGACCGTCTTTAGGGTCTTGGGGTCCCTGATAACCATGATCTCCTTGCTGGCTATGTACTTGCTTATGACCTTCTTTGAGGCTCTATCCACTACGTAGTTGTCTGGGGAGACGCTTCCGCTCACAACTGCCTCGCCCAGGCCCCAGGCGCCTTCAATGACCACCAGCGGCTCGCCTGTGGAGGGATGGGAGCTGAACATGACTCCAGACTTCTCAGAGTCGACCATCTTCTGAACTACGGCGGAGAGGTTGACCCTCTCGTGCTCGAAGCCCTGCTCCACCCGGTAGAATATGGCCCGCGCGCCGTAGAGGGAGGCCCAGCATTTGCGCACTGCATTGAATACCTCCTCGGCTCCGCGCATGTTGAGGTATGTCTCCTGCTGGCCGGCAAAGCTGGCATCAGGCAGGTCCTCGGCCGTGGCGCTGGAGCGGACGGCCACGAAGACCTCCTTGCCCTCGCGCCTGCACAGCTCTTCGTAGCTGGACTTTATGGCCTGCTCTATGTCCTCAGGCACCCTGGCCTCCATGATCAGCTTCTTGGCAGCCTCTTCGGCTTTGTGCAGCTCAGACTCCTGATTGACATCGACGTTGAGCGCCTCGAAGAGCCTTTCGGCAATGCCCGCCCGGTTGATGAAATCCCGGAAGGCCTGTGCCGTGACTGCAAACCCTCCCGGTACGGGAACGCCGATTTTTATCATCTCACCCAGGCTCGCACCCTTGCCGCCCACTATGGAAAGATCGTCCTTTCCAACTTCCTCCAGCCAAACGACGGATTGCATCAGACCAACCATCCAAACGAGATCATTTTCGTCTGCCCACCCCTCGCCCATTACCTTATATGAAGCTTTCACAGGATATATAGAATATATACAAAAGGATTTATGCAGGTGAGTGCAGACACATCGGTTTCATGTTCAAACGTTTCTGCGGAGCACTGGATGCACTGCAGATGCTTTTAGAGCACTGCATGCCTCTGCACCGTACAGAGAGCCTGCCCGCCAGCCAGTCAGCCGGCCGGGTTCTCTCTGAGGACATCCTCTCGCCTGTCAGCCTTCCGGCATTCGACAGGGCGGCTATGGACGGCTATGCCGTCCGGTCGGCTGACACAGCAGGCGGAAGGCCGCATGCCCCAGTCTTCATAGAGGACTTCCTTCCGGCCAGAACCGGCCAGCCCGTTCCACCACCGTATGATGCAGTGCTCATGCTGGAGGATGCAGAGCTGCGAGGCAGAACATTGCAGTCCACTGCGCAGCTTCATGCCGGAAAGAATGTCTCCCGGGAGGGGGAGGACATCGCCGCAGGAGAGAGGGTCTTTTCCGCCGGCCACTGCCTGAGAATCCCTGATGCGGCACTGCTCATGGCCCTGGGGGTAGAGGAGGCGGCAGTATGGCAGAGGCCAAAGGTGACAGTCATACCCACTGGAGGGGAGCTGGTGGAGGCCGGGACGAGGCCCCTTTCGCCGGGCGAGGCGTACGAGATCAACGGCCTCATGGCACGCCTCTATGCAGAAAGGTGGGGCGCAGAGGCGCAAAGGACGCAGATAGTGCCCGACGACGAGGCCCTCATTCGCGAGGCCGTGGCTGCAGCAAGCCTTGACTCCGATTTCATCATCATCATCGGCGGCACATCTGTGGGAGAGAAGGACTATGCCCCCAGCATGCTGGCCGAGATGGGAGAGCTCTTCGTGCACGGGGTGCGGCTGCAGCCGGGAAAGCCCACCGCCTTTGGCAGCTTCGCTGAAAGGCCAGTCGTCTGCCTGCCCGGCTATCCTGTGGCCATGCTCTCCGACCTTTACCTGTTCGTGCGCCCCGCACTGCAGAAGATAGGCCGCAGGAGCGACCGCCTACCGAGGACAAGAGTGCCTCTGAAGAGAAAGATACCATCACGGCCCGGCTACCTCAGCCTTGTCAGGGTGGCGATCCGGGAGGGAAAGGCCGAGCCCATCATGATCGCCGGGGCCGGGATACTCAGCTCTGTGGCGAGAGCAGACGGCTTTGTGGTAGTGCCCGAGGAGAGGGAGGGGCTGGAGGCCGGTGAGATGGTGAATGTCACATTGTTTGAATAGACTCTTTGATGCCTGGTTGTCTCTGGCCTGCAGAACCGTTTCTACCACAGAGCGCACAGAGACGAGCTAAGAACTGAAACGACAGAGCAACTTAAAGCTTGCCGCAGGAGAATAGTGAAGAGCATAACAAGGAGAGAGGGCAAATGAGCATAAAGAGAGATGAATATAATTTTGATTTTGCATTCCTTAAAGAGAATATGATGGGGCCGAATGCGTTGAGGATCTTCGAGGAGGTGTCGCAGTCCCTGAATATTGAAAAGGGCATGAGGGTTCTGGATCTGGGCTGCGGAAAGGGCCTGACATCCATCTTCCTGGCGAAGAACTTCGATGTCACAGTCTTCGCCGCAGACCTCTGGATCAGCGCCACTGAGAACTATCAGAGGTTCAAAGCCCTGGGCCTGGAGAAGAGGATAATTCCCATACATGCCGAGGCGCACGACCTGCCCTTCGCAGAGGAGTACTTCGACATGGCGGTGTGCATCGACGCCTATCACTACTTCGGCGCTGAGCCGGACTATCTGGGAATGCACCTGGCCCCGCTGATCAGGAGGGGAGGGGAGATTGCGGTTGCAGTTCCCGGCCTGAAAAAGGATTTTGAGGCTGGCGTTCCCCCGGAAATGCAGCCCTTCTGGCAGGAGAATATGAACCTATACTCCTGCCAGTGGTGGGAGAAGCTATGGCGGGCCTCGGATCTCACCCGCACCAGGGAATGCAGGGAGTTGAAGTGCTGCCGGGAGGCCTGGGAGGACTGGCTCGCCTGCGACAACTACTATGCCAGAAGGGACATCGATATGATGTGTAGTCCCGAAATTATTTCGCCTGCCATCCGAGCCCGGACGCATAATCCATGATATGAAGCTCAACAAGACGAAGGTCCGATACATTCTTCGTCAAAACCGCAATCAATGAGCACAAAAAGGATCGCGCTGGATATCAAAGTGTCACGCAGGGTTCAGCAGATAATCAAGCGATACAATTGAACCTGGCAAATGATGCCGCAAAACCGCTATCATTAGCGCGAATCAGGTGCGGGGGATGGGATTCGAACCCACGAACACCTTCGTGACTGGACCCTGAATCCAGCGCCTTTGACCTGGCTTGGCAACCCCCGCAAGAGGCAGCCAATCTCATGCAGTAGAAGTATTTAACTGTATTCCCCACAGCCGGCCCAGGCCTGGGGGGACGACAAGCAAAGTGCCTGATTGCGTATTCATACCTCCTCCGCCAGGAAGCTCACATCCCTCCGCTTCAGCTCGGCTAAAAGCTCCTCCATGAATACTCCCTGCCCGGCCACGTGCTCATGTGCTTGCTCGCGAAGGCGTCCGCCGCTGTAGCCTCTGCTCGTCGTAAGAACGCCACAGCTTGGGCTGCCAGCAGCCCCCACGATCCTCAGCACTGCCCCATCTCGGCAGAGCATCTCCAGCAGGTCCGCCCATGAAATGAGCAGCTCCCTGCAGAAGCGGCGAAACTGGGGCACATCCATCTGATCTTTCGTCACCGCCCAGCGGGACAGGCCCATGTATAGCGCCTCCGGGCAGGGAAGCTGCACGACGGGCCCCTCCGGCCGGAACGGCAGGGGAGAGAGGCCTTTTACCCTTATCAGTGGATTGAGCAGACAGTGGGCGGCGATGGTAATCTCCGGACTGGACATGCCGGAGCAGTATGAGATATTCATATAAAAACGCCATCGCACCGAGCTATTGCTTTTTGGCCTTTATCCTCTTCAAGTACTGGAAGAACCTGATGCCGTCCGTATCATCGTAGAATATGATCTTCTCAGAGCTCTCACCCACAAGGATCTTGAGGGTGTTGCTGTGAAACTCATCCACATACTCCACATCATCGATGCTGTCGAGGGGCACTGTCTGCACATTGTCCCAGGCCAGGCCCGGGCGCACGAAATGCACATTTCTGTCCGTAGTCACAAGATAGCCGATGATCTTGTCCATCATCCCCGTCCGGGCGATGGCCAGCATCTGCTCCGAGGCCCGGCTGTAGAGTATGGCCGGCGCTATCTGCACTATGGCCTCGCCCGCCTCTGCAATCTTCTTGGCAGTCCTCCTCAGCTTTCCCGGAACCACTATCTCTCCGGGCTGCTCCACCTCAGTCATATTCGATCTCGGATTTTAAGTTACGATCTTCTCCAGGCAGTCATTCTCCAGGGCGATCCTGACCTCCCGCGCCAGCCGCCTGCCAGTGGACATATTTGTCCTCCAGAGGGCATTTCCGTAGGGATGTCCCACGGCCATGTGCACATTTGTGCCGCCGCCAACCCTGGGGGCGACGTCGTATATGTAGAAGTTCAGGTCCTTATCCACACATGTCTGCAGGCAGAAGGGTCCTATGATGCCAGGAGCATAGTACTCCTGCGTCGCCTCCACGTACTTTTCCGCCAGTGCAAAAGCCTTTTCCAAAAGCGACTCGCGGAGAGTTGCCGAGTTGTGGCCGCAGACTGTATACTCCGGATTGATCTGCCGCTCGTTCAGCGTCAGCTGCTGAGGCGCAGGCAGGCGGCAATGGCCGTCTAATGACGTCTCAAAGCGCCAGTCTATGCCTAAGAGCTCAACGGCCTTGCTGATGGGTGAATAGAAGAAGTCGAGGTTGAAGACAGGTCCTATGATGTACCTCTCGATCCTGGCCAGCTCGATGCCATCCTGGTCTATCACATTCTGGCGCAGCAGAAGATCGGCCTTCTGGCAGTACTCCTCGTAGGATGCAGCTGTGAAAAATCCCCTCTCCAGGGTCTTCACTGCATGAGGCAGCTTGACCATGACCAGCTCCTTTATCTCCTCGGCCTCCACAGGCTCCGGGAATGGCAGCCCAGCCTTCTCCAGTATCCAGTAATAGTCCTTCTTGTCGCCCCGCTCCTCGGAGCGCAGCAGATTTCGCGATCCCAGAAGGGGCACAAGAAACTGGTCTTCCACGGCATCTATGCCGCAGTAGGATGTAAAAGAGCGGTTGGGCACGAAGAGAGTGTTCTTGGCACGCAGAGCATTCTGTCTCTCCTCCTCCATGACCTGCGGAAACCTCTTGAGCACCATGACCTCATCGATCATGCCGTTTATGATCCGGCCCGATCGATCCCGGTTGGCCCGGAAGTACTTCGCATAGGTCCTCTCCCGTCCCTCCTGGCACACAGCCAGAGTCCTGAAATTCTCCTCCACTGCGCCATCTGCCGTATCCAGGGCAGAATGGGATGCAATCATCCCGATTCGCAGGTCCTCGAGATCATAACCCCTCAAGACCTCCAAAACCTTGCTGCGATCTATCAAGTCAGAGCACCTCAAAATAATTACGTTTGTCCCGCATATTCCCATCCCAATTTATCAATGGCCCTTCCTCCCTGCTCTGGCAAGGGGGCAAATCCTTGGCCTCACCCTAGCTCCAGTTCCTTTTCTCATCCCTAGGACAATAATCCTTCCGCCCCAGCGAATACAATCCGCGAACATCTGACGCCAGCGAGTCCGTCGCGACCATCTCCCCGGCAGCACCCTTGCCACGCCGGCCAGCCACAGCCGCCTGATCTTGAGCTCATCCAAATATCATGGCTGCCGGCGGTTCGCATCGCTCATTGTAATCGCACATATCCCCTCCGGTAAAAAAAGGTGCTGTTATCCTTTTATTATTAAAAAAGAGTAATTTTTTATTAATATTTGGCTGAGTTATAAATTTCTTCTCTCCCTGATTTTCTGGCATTACTTTAATATACCTCGATATCATGGGATATAGTTCACCGATTCGGAGTTGAGATTTTTGGCAGGCAGAGCTTGGAGGTTTGGAGACGATATCGACACGGATGCAATCATCCCCGGACGCTATCTGGTCATCAACGACCCGCGAGAGCTGGCGGCACATCTGTTTGAGGGTGTCCGGCCGGAGATGGCGGGAAGCATTTCGCGGGGTGACTATGTGGTGGGCGGAGAGAACTTCGGCTGCGGCTCATCCCGAGAGCACGCTCCTTTAGCCCTGAAGGGCGCCGGGGTTAGGGCGGTTGTAGCAAAATCCTTCGCCAGGATATTCTTCAGGAACGCCATAAACATCGGCCTGCCCCTGTTCATCTGCAGCGAGGTGGATGGGATCTCCGACGGAGATGAGATCGAGATAGATATGGCGGGAGGGCTGATTCATAACCTATCCCGCAACGAGTCCTACAGGACCACGCCTCTGCCCCAGTTTCTCATGGATATCGTGGATGCCGGTGGACTGGCGGAGTATACCAGGCGTCAGTTGGTCAGGGTGGTGGCATGAAATATACTGTTCCATTAATTCCGGGCGACGGCATAGGCCCGGAGATCATAGCAGAGGGCTGCAAGGTCCTGGAGGCGGCGGCAGACAGGCACAACTTTTCTCTGGAATGGAAGGAGTATGAGCTTGGGGCGGAGCACTACATCGAAACGGGTGAGCTGATATCCGAGGAGACCCTCAGGGATCTGTCTTCCTATCCTGCCATCTACCTCGGCGCCATCGGCGACCCCAGGGTAAAGCCGGGAATACTGGAGAAGGGAGTGCTGCTCGCCATGCGCTTCTACTTCGATCAGTATGTGAACCTGCGGCCTGTCAAGCTCCTGGAGGGCATCTGGACGCCCCTGAAGGATAAAACGCCAAAGGATATCGACTTCGTGGTCGTCCGCGAGAACACAGAGGACTTTTACATCGGCATAGGCAGTCGCGCGAAGAAGGGCAAGAGCCACGCCGACTTTGAGATTAAAAGGATGCTCTACAACATAAAGTTCGGCCTGGATATCGATTCAGACAGCGATGAGATCGGATATCAGATCGGAGAGGTCAGCCGCGAAGGCTGCCAGCGGGTCATCAAGTACGCCTTCGATCTGGCAATGAAGCGCCGCCGCCGGGTGGCTAGCGTTGACAAGGCCAATGTGCTGAGCGACATCTACGGCTTCTGGCGGGAGGTCTTCCTTGATGTGGCCTCTGCATATCCCCATGTGGAGCACAGCTTCAACTTCGTGGATGCCATAACCATGTGGTTTGTCAAGAATCCTGAATGGTTTGACGTGGTTGTCGCCCCAAATATGTTCGGAGACATCATCACCGACCTTGGAGCCATGATTCAGGGGGGCCTGGGCCTCGCGCCAGGCGCCAACCTCAATCCCGATGGGACCAGCATGTTCGAGCCCATCCACGGCTCAGCCCCCAAGTACAGAGGTCAGAATAAGGTCAATCCCGTGGCCACCATCTGGGCTGGAGCCATGCTTCTCGAGCACCTGGGCCAGGGCCAGGCGGCTGCGGACATCATAGCAGCCATCGAGCGGAACCTATATGAGGGCAGGATAAGGACTTATGACCTGGGAGGAAGTTCGACCACCTCCGAGGTCGGCTCGGAGATAGCTCGCCTAGTGGGGCTTGTCTAGGTCCCGCTGGGGAAAAAGCTTTTATGTGGGATGCATTTATTGCCAACTGCGTGCAGCATGAGAGGCTTAAGGCAGGCCAGGAAGCGGGGGCTCGTAGCTCAGTTAGGCAGAGCGTCTGGCTTTTAAATTTTTGGGTGAAGATACCAGGTGGTCGAGGGTTCAAATCCCCCCGAGCCCGTTTGGATTTTCCTTGAGGCTCGTATGCTGCTCCATCACTCAGAAGGTGGTTCGAGTGACCAAATTTGCCGTAAAAGATCATGAGATGGTTCCGGAACACGTGCTGCTCACGCCGGAAGAGGGGATGCAGGTGCTGAGTGACTTCGACATCGCCGCCCCGCAGCTGCCGAAGATTCACGTAAACGACCCTGCTGCCAAGGAGATCGGGGCCAAGGCAGGCGACATCATAAAGATAGTTCGAAAAAGCACTACAGCCAGGCAGTCGATCTTTTACCGGCTGGTAATCGATTAAAGGTGGTCCTTTGCTCGATAAAAATGTACTTTACAGCTCCTATTTTACCAGGGACAAATTGGTGCACCATCATATAAACTCGTTCAACGATTTTATAGATAAGGGCCTGCAAAAGGTCATAGATGAGGTCGCCGTAATAGAGACCAATATCGAGAACACATATGTCAGGCTTGGCAATATCCGGGTGGAAAAGCCCATGGTGCGCGAAGCAGACGGCTCCATCGAGGCTCTCTATCCTAACGACGCCCGGCTGCGCAATCTCACATATGCCTCTCCCATCAAGCTGGAGATGACGATAGTGGAGGGCGAGACCGAGAAGGATCTGGTGGAGGCGGACATAGGCACCCTGCCCATCATGCTCAACTCCAAGGTCTGCAATCTTCACGGCCTGTCAGCAGACGAGATGATCGCCTACGGAGAGGATCCGTCCGACCCGGGAGGCTACTTCGTGGTCAACGGGTCTGAGAGGGTGATAATGACCCTCGAGGACCTGGCCCCCAACAAGATTCTGGTGGAGTACAACCAGCGCTACGATGAGAACATAGAGGTGGCCAAGGTCTTCTCCCAGAGGCAGGGATACCGCTCCCTGGTCATTGTGGAGAGGGGCCGCCGCTCCATTCTGGAGGTGTCCTTCCCATCCGTATCAGGCAGGCTCAACTTTGTGACCCTGCTGCGCTCGCTGGGCATGGAGACGGATATGGACATAGTCAAGTCGGTATCAGATAACCCCGAGATCATCAAGTTCATGCTGGAGAACCTGGAGGATGCGGAGGTATCCACAACAGACGAGGCTCTGGAGAAGATCGGCACGAGGGTTGCCGCCGGCCAGGCCAAGGAGTATCAGAAGAAGAGGGCGACATACGTCCTGGACAGATACCTGCTGCCCCACATCGGCGTGGATGAGAAGGACCGCTATGCTAAGGCCCTGTTCCTCTCCCGCATGGCCGAGGCCTGCTTCGAGCTTGCGCTGGGCCGGCGGGGCGAGGACGACAAGGATCATTATTCCAACAAGAGGCTCAAGCTCTCAGGAGACCTGATGGAGGACCTCTTCCGGGTGGCCTTCAACCGCCTGACGAGGGACATCAAATATCAGCTGGAGAGGGCAAGCATGAGGAACAGAGACCTCAATGTGATCACTACGGTTCGGGCAGACGTCCTCACTGAGAGGATGATCCATCCCCTGGCCACGGGCAACTGGGTGGGCGGCAGGACGGGCGTCTCCCAGCTTTTAGACCGGACGGATTACATGGCCACACTCTCTCACCTGCGCCGCGTCATATCACCCCTCTCCCGCTCCCAGCCTCACTTCGAGGCCAGGGATCTGCATGCCACCCAGTGGGGGCGCATCTGTCCCAGCGAGACCCCAGAGGGGCCCAACTGCGGCCTGGTAAAGAACTTCGCCCAGGGAGTGGAGCTGTCCAAGGGCGCAGATGATTCTGAGAATATCAAGAAGATCTTACAGGATTTAGGCGTGATTGCGGTAGGTGGTAACGTTGGCTGACGATATGTTATCCGGAGCGCGAGTTTATGTAAACGGGGAGATCGTGGGGCATCATGATGATCCCAGGGCACTGGTATCCGATCTGCGTAGGCTGAGGCGCTCAGGAAGCATCAGCGGCCAGATGAATGTAGCCCACTTTGAAGAGACCAATGAGATCTTCATAAACACCGACTCCGGCCGGGCTAGAAGGCCGCTCATCGTGGTGGAGGATGGCCGGGCGAAGGTTACAGAGGAGCATGTGCAGAAGATCGAGAGTGGGGAGATGACGTTCCAGGATCTGGTGGAAGCAGGCCTGGTCGAGTACCTGGATGCCGAGGAGGAGGAGAACACCCTCATCGCCATCTGGGAGGAGGACATCACCCCTCAGCACACCCATCTGGAGCTGGACCCGTCACTCATTTTAGGCATAGCCGCAGGGCTCGTGCCCTATCCCGAGCACAATGCCAGCCCCAGGAATACCATGGGGGCAGGAATGGTCAAGCAGTGCCTGGGCATGTCCACCGCCAACATGAGGCTGCGGCCCGATACGCGCGGCCATTACCTCAACAGCCCTCAGAGGGCCATCGTTCGGACCAAGACATCCGCGGCCATCGGCTTCGAGGAGCGGCCGGCCGGCCAGAACTTCGTCGTCGCCGTTCTGGCTTATGAGGGGTACAACATTGAGGATGCTCTGGTCATGAACCGCGGCTCCATTCACAGGGGCCTTGCGCGAAGCCACTTCTTCCGCGTCTCCGAGGCAGAGGAGCGGAAGTACCCGGGCGGTCAGGAGGACAAATTCGAGATCCCGGATGTCGAGGTGCGCGGCGCACGTGGCAGCGAGGCCTACGATCAGCTGGATTCAGACGGCCTTGTCAACCCCAACGCCTATGTGGGCCCAAATGATGTGCTGATAGGCAAGACAAGCCCGCCCCGTTTTCTGGAGGAGCCCTCTGAGTTCGGCCTGACCGCCCAGCAGAGGCGGGAGACTTCAGTCACCATGCGCTCCAACGAGAAGGGAGTCGTGGACATGGTCATACTCACCGAGTCATCCAACGGCAACCGCCTGGCCAAGGTAAAGACCCGGGACCAGAGGACTCCTGAGCTGGGAGACAAGTTCGCCTCCCGGCACGGCCAGAAGGGTGTGGTGGGTCTGATTGTGCCCCAGGAGGATATGCCCTTCACAGAATCCGGAGTCGTGCCCGACCTGCTGCTCAATCCCCATGCCATCCCATCGCGTATGACTGTGGGGCATGTGCTGGAGATGATCGGGGGAAAGGTCGGCTCGCTCGAGGGCCGGTTCATAGATGCCACCGCCTTTTTGGGAGAGAATGAGCCGGACCTGCGCCGCGCCCTCACCAAATTCGGATTTTCACATACGGGAAGGGAGGTATTCTACAACGGAGCCACCGGCGAGCAGATCATGGCCGATGTCTTCGTGGGAGTGATCCTCTACCAGAAGCTCTACCACATGGTCACAGGCAAGATGCACGCCCGCTCCCGCGGCCCGGTGCAGGTCCTGACCCGCCAGCCCACAGAAGGGCGTGCACGTGAAGGAGGCCTGAGGTTCGGTGAGATGGAGAGGGATGTGCTCATCGCCCACGGCGCAGCCTTAGCCCTGAAAGAGAGGCTGGTAGACGAGTCGGATAAGGTGACTGAGCTGGTATGCAGCCACTGCGGCATGATCGCCATACACGACCGGAGAAGAAATGCGGACTTCTGCCCGACCTGCGGGGCAGATACCGAAATCTATCCCGTGGAGATGAGCTATGCCTTCAAGCTGCTGCTCGATGAGATCAAATCACTGGGTGTAGCGCCGCGACTGATGCTGGAAGACGCTGTTTAGGTGGAAAATATGTCGGTTCCCAAGAGAATTGGAAAGATCCGCTTCGGACTCATTTCGCCCCAGGAGTTCCGGAAGATGAGCGTGGTCAAGATCATCACCGCTGATACATACGACGACGACGGCTTTCCCATAGAGATGGGGCTCATGGACCCAAGGCTCGGAGTCATAGATCCGGGCCTGCGCTGCCGCACCTGCGGCGGCAGGCCGGGCGAGTGTCCCGGCCACTTCGGCCATATCGACCTTATTGCACCCGTCATTCACGTGGGCTTTGCCAAATTGATCAGAAAGGTGCTCAGGGCCGTCTGCCGGGACTGCTCCAGGCTCATGCTCAAGGATGCCGAGATGAAGATGTATCTCGAGCAGATCCAGACGCTGGAGCGGCTCGGCCAGATGACGGACGATACCGTCAATAAGGTCTTCGCCGAGGCCAGGAAGAACAAGACATGCCCCTACTGCGGAGCGCCCCAGCAGGAGATCAAGTTCGAGCGCCCTCTCTCTTACATCGAAGACGGCCACAAGCTTACCCCCTCGGACATCCGGGACAGGTTTGAGAAGATCCCGGATGAAGACATTTTGGTCATGGGCATGAACCCGGCCACAGCCCGGCCTGAGTGGATGATACTGACTGTGCTGCCCGTGCCTCCAGTCACCATGCGCCCCTCCATAACGCTGGAGTCCGGTCAGAGGAGCGAGGACGACCTCACACACAAGCTTGTGGACATCATCAGAATCAATCAGCGCTTCCAGGAGAACCGCGAGGCCGGCGCACCACAGCTGATAATCGAAGACCTCTGGGAGCTGCTTCAGTACCATGTGACCACATTCCTGGACAATACCGTATCTGGAGTGCCCCCCGCCCGGCACAGGAGCGGCAGGCCCCTCAAGACACTCTCCCAGAGGCTGAAAGGCAAAGAGGGACGCTTTCGGGGGTCGCTCTCCGGCAAGCGCGTCAACTTCAGTGCTAGAACCGTCATATCTCCCGATCCCAATCTCTCCATAGGCGAGGTTGGAGTTCCCCTGGAGGTGGCCATGGAGCTCTCCGTGCCCATGATCGTCAACGCCAGGAACAAGGAGATGGCCAGGACATATGTTCGTCGCGGCCCCGATCACCATCCTGGCGTCAATTATGTCACCCGCCCCGACCAGAGGAGGGTTAAGGTGACCGGAAAGAACTGTGAGGAGGTGGCGGAGCAGATTGACATCGGCTGGCGGATAGACCGGCAGCTGGCAGACGGAGACATAGTGCTTTTCAACCGCCAGCCCTCCCTGCACAGGATGTCCATCATGTCACACCGGGTGCGGGTCATGCCCTACAAGACATTCCGGCTCAACCCGGCGGTCTGCCCGCCCTACAACGCAGACTTCGACGGCGATGAGATGAACATGCATGTGCCACAGACAGAGGAGGCGCGGGCCGAGGCCGAGATCCTCATGCGAGTGCAGGAGAACATTCTATCCCCCAGGTTCGGCGGCCCTATCATCGGAGGCATTCATGACTATGTGACCGGCTCATTTCTGCTCACCCACGGCAATAAGCCCATCCACCGCCAGGATGTGATGGAGCTTCTCAAGAAGTTCGACATTGCAGAGCTTCCCGAGCCGGAAGGCGAGGTGGACGGGCAGCCCTACTGGACTGGAAAGCAGATCTTCAGCCTGATCCTGCCCCGCGGCCTGAATCTCACCTTCAAGGCCGACTTCTGCTATAACTGCGATGTCTGCCGCGGTCCCGACTGCGAGAACGACGCCTACGTGGTTATAAAGGACGGAAAGCTGCTCAAAGGCACAATAGACGCCGAAGCGGTAGGTGCCTTCAAGGGCAAGATCACAGACAGGATCATAAAGGAATACAGCCCCTCAGTGGCCAGCGAATTTCTGGACAGGATGACCCGCCTGGCACTGCGGGGCATCATGCATGCCGGCTTCTCCTTCGGCATAGATGACGAGGACATCCCCCAGGAGGCGACAGAGCAGATCGAGGAGACCACCCGCACCGCTCGCGAGAAGAGCCAGCAGCTGATCGAGGCCTACCGGGCGGGAGAGCTTGAGCCCCTGCCTGGCAGGACGCTGGATGAGACCCTGGAGATGAGGATCATGCAGACCCTGGGCAAGGCCAGGGATACGGCAGGCAAGATCGCCAGCCGCTACCTGGGCCTGGACAACTCCGGCGTTGTCATGGCGGTTAGCGGGGCGCGCGGATCCATGCTCAACCTCACCCAGATGGCAGCCTGCGTCGGCCAGCAGTCTGTGCGCGGCGAGCGCATCATGCGCGGCTACGCAGGCAGGACACTTCCACACTTCCAAAGAGGCGACCTGGGTGCTGAGGCGCACGGCTTTGTGGAGTCGAGCTACAAGGACGGCCTCAATCCCACGGAGTTCTTCTTCCATGCCATAGGCGGTCGCGAAGGCCTGGTGGACACGGCTATCAGGACATCGCAGAGCGGCTACCTGCAGAGGCGGCTGGTCAATGCCCTGCAGGATCTGGAGGTCAAGTACGACGGCACTGTCAAAGAGACGAGGGGCATGATCGTCCAGTTCAGGTACGGAGAGGACGGGGTGGATGCCTCCCGGAGAGACTACGCCAGCACGGAAAATGTAAAGCGCATCATCAAAAATGTGCTCAAGAAGGAGTCGGCATGATCCTCACGGAAAAGGATATCCTGGAGAGGCTGGAGGGCCTGGACCTTCCCCAGAGCATCAAGCAGGCCATGCAGGCAGAGCTGAAGGAAGCAGATGTCTCTGAGGAGCAGTGGGAGGAGATCGTCATGCAGGTCCTCGGCGACTACCAGCACGCCCGCGTGGAGCCCTGCGAGGCGGTGGGAGTGGTCGCTGCTCAGTCGATCGGCGAGCCGGGCACACAGATGACCATGCGTACCTTCCACTACGCCGGCGTGGCCGAGATCAATGTTACCCTGGGCCTGCCCCGGCTCATCGAGATAGTGGACGCGAGAAAGGTTCCCTCCACCCCCACCATGACCATAAAGCTTAATCAGGATTATGCCCACGACCGGGATCTGGCCAGAGAGGTCGCCTGGGCCATTGAATCCACATCCATTCTGCACCTGGGGTCGATTGCCACGGACCTCGCCGAGATGAATGTCATCATCGAGCTGAATCCGGCGGCTCTCGAGCAGCGCAAGATCACTGCAGAGGAGGTGGCGGCAAGGCTCAAGGAGGAGACGGGCCTGTCTGTAGACCAGAAGGAGACGCTTCTGGTGATGGCTCCGGAGGAGCCCTCCTATAGGGAGCTCTTGCAGCTGGTGGAGAAGATCAAAAGGATCTCCCTCAAGGGCGTTGAGGGCATCAAGCGGGTGGTCATCAGGAAGGAGGGCGATGAGTATGTCCTCTACACAGAGGGTTCATCGCTCAAGAAGGTCATGCAGTTTGAGGGAGTCGACCCCACTCGCATCAAGACCAATAACATCAGTGAGATCGGAGAGGTGCTGGGCATCGAAGCGGCGCGAAACGCCATCATCAATGAGGCCACGGACACCCTGCGCGAACAGGGCCTTTCAGTGGACGTCCGGCACATCATGCTGGTAGCCGACATCATGACAGTAGACGGAGAGGTCAAGCAGATCGGGCGGCACGGGGTGTCTGGCGAGAAGGCCAGCGTGCTGGCGAGAGCGGCCTTCGAGGTCACAGTCAATCACATCCTGGATGCGGCCATCCGGGGAGACATAGACGATCTGAGAGGCGTAACTGAAAATGTAATCGTAGGCCAGCCCATACAACTGGGTACAGGCGACGTGACGCTTGTGGCAAGCAAGAGATGAGGTAATAACGATGATAAACGTAGATAGGGCACTGAGAAGCTGTATCAGAACCGGAAAAATGGTGCTGGGATCGAATAGCACTCTGGAAGCAGGGATTGGCGGACAGGCAAAGCTCATAGTATTTGCTGCGGACTGCCCGGCGGATGTAAGGGCGCAACTGGATACCATGGACATTCCCGTCTACGGCTACCAGGGAATGGGCAAGGACCTCGGATCTGCCTGCGGAAAACCCTTCTCTGTGGCTGCCTTGGCCGTAATCGAGCCAGGGGACTCGGAGATAATGGCACTGCAGCGCGAGATTCGGGGTGTTGAGGCATGAGTGAGTTCAAGCTCACAACCGAGGGAATCAGATATATAGCGCTGTTCGAGAGCCTGACTGGGGGCGTGGCCAGGGACTGCATTGTGGATGAGGAGAACGGCCGCATCATCTTCGTCATAAAGAAGGGAGACATGGGTGCAGCCATAGGCCGGAAGGGCTCGAACATCAACCGGGTGAAGAAGTCGGTAGGAAAGCAGATCGAGATAGTCGAGTACAGCGACGATGTCAAGGAGTTTTTGGAGAACCTCTTCCAGCCGGCGGCCATAAAGAATGTGATGATAGTCAATAAGAACAATAAGCGATTGGCTTATGTAGAGGTAGCAAATAAGGACAAGGGCATTGCCATCGGCAGAGATGGCCGCAACATATTAAAGGCAAAGATGCTTGCGCAGAGGCATCATGGCGTTGATGATATCATTATTCAATAGGTGAAATGAATGGGAAATGGAATCTATGCCGCCAGGAAACTGGAGAGTGATAGGAAGACGCTCCGGTGGAGCTATCCCAAGTATATCCGCAGGATGTCGGGCAGCAAGATAAAGGCTGACCCGCTGAGTGGAGCGCCCATGGGAAGGGGAATAGTCCTGGAGAAAGTGGGAATCGAGGCCAAGCAGCCCAACTCGGCCATAAGAAAGGCCGTGCGCATTCAGCTCATTAAGAATGGACGGCAGGTCACTGCCTTCGCCCCGGGCGACGGAGCCATCGGGTTCATCGATGAGCACGATGAGGTCACCATAGACCGCATCGGCGGCCGCCAGGGACGCTCCATGGGAGACATTCCTGGAGTTCGCTTCAAGGTCATCGCAGTCAACAACGTCTCCCTGCAGGAGCTGGTACGGGGAAGAAAGGAGAAGCCGGTGAGGTAATTATTATGAAGGTATTCGGCAAGTGGGACCCGGCGGAGGTCGAGGTTGCAGACCCGAGTATAAAGGGCTACATGAACCTGGCGCCCAGGATGGTCATGCACTCGGGCGGAAGGCATGCCAAGCAGCAGTTCAAGAAGTCCGAGCAGCACATAGTGGAGCGCCTGGTCAATAAGATGATGAGAAAGGAGAAGAACACCGGCAAGAAGCTCAAGGCCTACGGCATAGTCGAAGGGGCCTTTGATATCGTGGCCAGGAAGACCAAGGAGAATCCGCTCTCCGTCCTCGCCAGGGCCATATCCAATGCCGGGCCGCGGGAGGAGGTAGTCAGGCTCAAGTACGGAGGAATCACAGTGCCCAAGGCTGTTGACACCGCACCGCAGAGAAGGGTGGACGCCGCCCTCATGTTCATAGCCAAGGGCGCACGCGAGGCATCCTTTAAGAAGACCAAGAGCGTCGAGGCTGCCCTCGCTGATGAGATCATAGCCGCAGCAGGCCGCGACGTCAAGAGCTACGCCATCAACCACAGGGACAGTGTGGAGCGTGTGGCCAAGGCCGCTAGATAGGCGCGAGACGCGCCTATTGGATCTATTTTTGCTGGACCAGGCGGCTGTAATAAGGAGAGATGAAAGGGGTGCTCTTGCTACACACCCAGGGCATTGACAGCCCCTATCAGCTCCCCGAATGCCTCCATCTCCAGATCGAGGACCTCCTTTTCTGTCATGGAGATGCTCATCTCCCCGTCCACTGTGAGCCTGTCCGGGCCGCGGGCAACGATCCTCTCCCTGCCATCGCGGCTGAGAGCTTTTTTGATCTCCATCTCGTGGGCCAGGGTTCGCCCCGGAATGATGACCGTCTCCTTTACCTCTTTGAGGTCCAGCTCCATGAAATCCTCGATGGTTATCAGGCATCCGATGTCCTTGTTCAGGGCCACCACATTCACGTCGCCGCCCAGGTTTTCAAATATCGATGTCAGTAGGGGTCGGGCCGTCAGGCCGGTGATGAGAGTCGCCCCCCGGCGCAGCTTGGGCAGACCGGAGAGGGCCTCAGGGTGATATGCGAGGGCGAAGGGCGCCTTGGTGACCGGGTCCCAGAGGGGAGTTCCAGTCACCCTGAGGCGGTGGGCCTCAGCCGTGGCTGTGACGATATCCCTGAACTGTTCGACGCCGTGGGGTATTATGCCTGGCAGTATGGGAGAGTTTCCCAAAATCAGTCCCTGCTCCCGGCTGTTGGCAAACCTCATCAGAATCAGGCCCCTGGCACCCATCTCCTCAAGGTCGGAGGCAGTCCTCTCCAGCTCCTCGCCGTCGTTGACTCCGGGGAGCAGGACGCTGGCGCAGTAAACATCACAGCTTCCGCAGAATGTCTTGAGGTTTTCCAGGGCGATTTCGGCATTTTTATCGCCCATGTACCTCCTCCTCAACTCAGGGCGGGTGGAGAAGACTGTGAACGAGACCTCCCGGACGCCGGCCTTGATGAGCTGTTCGGCGTCATCTGCTGTCTTGAATCCCTTGCCGGATGTGTATCCCAGTGTGATGGGCACCATTCCCTGGGAGAGCGTCTCAGTCAGCCGCAGAAGCTCAGGGTAGCAGCTCAGATCGCCCCCGCCGCTGATTGTGACCTTGTCCGGGGTCTCCCCCATGCACTTTGCCGCCACATCAAAAAGCACGCTGCGAACCGGCTTGAAGCCGGGATAGCCTTCTACTATGGCCCGGGTGCAGTAATCGCAGCCCTTCTTAAAGGGCATGCAGAACTTGCATCCAAAGGGGGGAACGCTTTTTACCCCTTTGAAATAACAATAGCTACAAAAGCCTTTACAGTCCAGTCCAGGCCTTCCCCCCACATCGGCAAGTATATCCATGCTGCCTCAGAGCTTTTCCGGAGGGTAAATAGATTTTGGGCTTTGACATCTCAGATGATGATGGCGTATATCAGGAAGAGGGGAGCTCCATCGCCATCAGATGGGATAATAATCTATCCAGAGATATCGGCAGTGGCCATTGCTTAATACAAGCCGGGAGACTGCAAGCTATAGGAAAACAATATATACATCCTTGAATACATATTTAATTTAAAGTGCCTGTTAAATGCAATGTGGGCTATGGCCGGAGCGAAAGCTAGAACAACCAGAAGGGAGACAAAAAACATGTATCTGTGAAGGGGGCGGGGATAACCTTTGTATATCAGAGAGGTGGAACTCAAGAACTTCAAATCCTTCGGCAGAAGCGTTAGAGTTCCTCTCAAGAATGATTTTGTTACCGTCACCGGGCCGAACGGCAGCGGCAAATCGAATATCGTCGATGCCCTTCTATTCGCCCTCTGCCTGTCCAGCTCCCGGGCAATGCGGGCTGAGAGGCTGCCCGACCTCATCTACCGGGGGGAGAGCGGCAAGAATCCAGATTACGCCGAGGTGACAGTCAGGCTGGACAACAGCGGGCGCACCTTTCCCCTGGACCTGGATACGATCGAAATCTCACGCAAGATCAAGGTCAAATCTGACAAATATGCGTCCTCTTATTATTTTAACGGCAGGTCATGCAGCCAGGCGGAGCTTTTGGACCTGCTGGCCAAGGCGGGCATAACTCCTGAGAGCTACAACATCGTCATGCAGGGGGATGTGACCCGGATCATAGAGATGCCTCCTGTCGATCGCAGGAAGATCATAGACGATATCGCCGGGGTTTCGGAGTTCGACGAGAAGAAGAAAAAGGCGATGGACGAGCTGGAGGTGGTGCGGGAGCGCATCGGCCGGGTGGATGTGATCCTGGAGGAGGTTTCGGCTCAGCTGGCCAGGCTGCAGGTGGAGAGGGACAGGGCCCGCTCCTACCAGGCGCACAGGGAGGAGCTGGCCAGGCAGGAGGCCTTCTTGCTGCTGGCAAGGCTCAAGGAGGCATCAGCTGAGCTGGCAGGCCTGGATAGAGAGCTCTCCTCTTTGGAGGAGAAGAGCCAGGCGCTTTTGGAAAAGGCAGAGGGCAAGAGGACAGAGCTCTCACTTCTCGACGAGAGGCTTGCCGCCCTCAGCCAGGAGATCACCCATAAGGGAGAGGATGAGCAGATCTCAGTCAAGCGCGGGATCGAGGAGCTGAAGGGGGAGATCGCCCGGCAGGCGGCAGTGATGGAGATGGCTGAGAAGGCCGCGGCCGAGATTGACGGACAGCAGAAGAGCTGCTTCATACAGGAGGGAAAGCTCTCAGCCGAGCTGGCAGCCGTTCGTGATAAGATGAGGGAGGCGTCCCTCCGGCAGGCCAGCATCAAAGGAGAGATGGATGATCAATTGCAGCTTTCCGCAGCCGCCCAGGAGAGCCTGGCTGCGGCTGATGCCAAGTTCGCCGGACTGCGGGATGAGCTCGCAGGTGCGAGGCAGATGCGGGAGGAGGCCAAGTCACGGCTGGGCGACCAGGTGAGAGAGAGGGACAGGCTGCTGGATGCCAGCCGGCGGGCGGGGCTTGAAAGAGAGGAGCTCTCAGCCGGCATCAAGGAGGCATTGGACAGTCTGGCTGGGCTCGACCACGAGGCTGGCAAGCTCAGGGCGGAGGTTGCCGCCCTCAACGACAAGGCCATGCAGATGGAGAGGGACCGGGATGACCTGGAGAGCACCAGGCTGCGTCTGCGCCGGGAGATCGTAGAGGTGGAGAGAGAGCTGCAGAGGCTGCAGGGCGAGTTTGCCAAGTGCGACGGGCGCATGAGGGCGGCCGAGGACAAATCAGGCTACAGCCGGGCGGTGGAGGCGGTGCGCTCCGCCATAAAGAGGCAGATCCTCTCGGGGCTCTATGGAACCGTCTCAGAGCTCGCCAGTGTAGATGCAAAGTACTCCGCCGCCGTCGAGGTGGCGGCGGGCGCGCGCATGCAGAGCATAGTGGCGGAGACGGACGGCGATGCTGCTGCTGCCATCGAGTACCTGAAGAGGTCTCAGATCGGCAGGGCCACATTTCTGCCGCTCAACAGGCTGGAGAGAGGAGGCCTTGCCGCTAGGCCCAATCACCCGGGAGTTGTGGATTATGCCCTCAGGCTGGTGGACTTCGACCCCAAATTCCTGCCCGCCTTCTGGTATGTCTTCCGGGATACACTGGTGGTGGAGAGCCTCAGCCACGCCAGGCAGATGATGGGGCGCTACCGGATGGTCACACTGGAGGGCGACCTGGTTGAGAAGTCGGGAGCCATGACCGGAGGGCACTACCGCTCCAGGATGAGGTTCGCAGCCGAGGAGAAGAACAGGCTTCTCGATCTGTCTGAGAGGATAGCCTCGGCAGAAGGAGTGAGGAGCGAGCGGCTGGATGGGCTGGACGGGATAGAGGGGCATATATCCAGGATCGACCGGCAGATTGAGGAGCTGAACAAGAGCATCTCCAAAAAGACATTCCAGCTGGATGAGATGGGATCCTCCCGCCCCCGCCTGGAGAGGTCCATAGCCGATAAGAGGGAGCGACTGGCTGCTATGGAGGATGAGTCCTCCGGCTTAAAGGAGCGGCTGGGCTGCCTCGAAAAGGAGATAGACGGGGCTGAGACGGCTCTGGCTGCGGCGCAGGAGATGATCGACAGGCTGGAGGCGGAGCTGAAGGGCTCGGAGATCGTGGAGCTGAACCGGCGGGCCGATGCAGCCGGCGCCGAGATCAAGCGGCTCACGGACAGGATCTCGGCCATCGACTCAGAGATCCTCAAGGACAGGATTCGGGAGGAAGGCCTCTCTGAGAAGATCGGGGAGATCGGGGAGAGAAGGCAGTCGCTGGAGGCCCAGAAGGCTGAGGCGCTGCAGAAGAAGGAGGCGGCTTCCGCCAGGATTGCATCTCTGGGCGAAGATCTGAAGGCTGCTGTTGCCAGGGAGGCCGAGATCGAGGGTGAGCTGTTCGGGCTGAAGGGGGTGCGGGGAGACATACTGGAGAGGACATTAGCTCTGCAGCGGGAGATAGACGTGGCTAGGAGGGAGGGGGACAGGATTGAGGCCAGGCGCAGCGCCACTGCTGCCGCAAGGGAATCAGCCGCCTCCAAAGTCGAGGCACTGCGAAGCCAGATCGAGGGCTGCGGTGTGGATCCATCTCAGGAGCCTCCCAGCAGCGAGAGTGTGGCAGAGAAGATCATGGCTTTAGAGCAGGCGATGAGGACTCTGGAGCCGGTGAACATGCTGGCCATAGCCGAGTATGATCACGTCAAGACCCGCTATGACATTTTAGCGCAGCGGAGGAGCACCCTCGCAGGCGAGAGGGAGGCTATAATAGACAAGCTGGAGAGGTACGATCAGATGAAGAAGGAGGCGTTCCTCTCCAGCTTCACCGAGATCAACAGGAACTTCAAGGCCATATTCCAGGAGCTGTCCAGAGGAGAGGGCGACCTGATACTGGAGAGCCCTGAAGATCCTCTGGATGGTGGCATGACCATCAAGGCCCGGCCGGCGGGAAAGCCCTTCCACCGGCTGGAGGCCATGTCTGGAGGGGAGAAGAGCCTCACCGCCCTATCATTCATCTTTGCCATTCAGATGTACCGTCCCGCCCCATTCTATGCCATGGACGAGATCGACATGTTCCTGGACGGGGCCAATGTGGAGAGGGTGGCTAGGCTCATCAAGAAGATCTCCGCCCGGGCCCAGTTCATAGTGGTGTCACTGCGAAAGCCCATGATACTGCAGTCCCGCTACACACTGGGCGTGACCATGCAGGAGAACAACATCACCAGTGTGACAGGCATCTGCATCAGAGACGGGTTGAGTGATGAGGCCGGAGAGAGCGCAGCGCCCGCAGGGGTTTTGGAGCAGCCGCAGGGACCGGCAGAGGAGGAAGCAGAGCAGTTACAGGCTGAGGCTAAATGAGCGAAGATCAATTCGACCACGAGTTCGAGTTCGGCGAGCCGGCTGAAGTCCTGGTGGAGCTTGCCAGGCGGGGGGAGATCGATCCATGGGACATCGACATCGCCAGGGCCACTGAGAAGTTCCTGCAGTACATAGACTCCCTGGAGAATAGGGACCTGAGAATTCCGGCCAGAACCCTGCTCTACGCCAGCATACTCCTGCGCCTCAAGTCCGACTCCATGGAGGAGCAGAGTGAGGTGGAGGAGCCGGAGCCTGAGATGGAGGAGCCGGCCGGGGAGGAGGTCATAGAGGAGCAGCTTCCAAGCCCCCCAATCCGCCGGCACAGCAGGAGGCCGGTGACTCTTGATGAGCTGATATCGGAGCTGAAGAAGGCGGAGATGGTGGGCAGGAGGAAGGCCATGCGGGAGAGGTGGCCCTCCACAGAGGAGAAGGTCCTGGACCTCTCACACGACGAGGGAATCGAGGAGGGGATCAAAGCTCTGGGGCCGATTTTAGATGATATGTTCATGAACAAGCCCACTGTCACATTCCGGGACATAAACAGCAGGCATGGCAGGGCCGAGGACGGGGTGACGAACTACATCTCGCTGCTCTTCATGGCCCAGAGAAAGCAGGTGTGGCTGGAGCAGCCGGATATCTTCGGGGAGCTGTTCGTGAGCAGGCACGGGTGAATACGAGAGACAAAAAAAATCACATGCCCAAACCCGGACTCGAACCGGGGACATTCAGATCTTCAGTCTGACGCTCTCCCAACTGAGCTACTTGGGCTCAAGTGGGCCCGACGCGATTCGAACGCATGACCTCCGCCATGTCAAGGCGACGTCATAACCAGCTAGACCACGGGCCCGCAGGCACCTTTCCTATCGCATTCTCGCAGATAAAGGCTTCGGTCTGGCCGGCTTTGCAGCTAAAGTCGATCCTGCAACTAAAGTCCCAGTCTTGCATCTAAAGTGACAGAAGGTTATAGTACATTGGTTATATCTATATCTAAACCATTAGATGTTCTACTACAAGAATCTATCAAGATATTCACCATAATATTTAGGATATATTAAAGATATGATCAATGGAGTTCCATATAAAAAGTGCGTTCCTATCACAAAGTAAAGGTCCCGCCCTTTCATCCAGTCAAACAATTTCTTCTTTACACCGTATTCGCATTCTTCTACATTCTTATGCACGCGCTTCATTTTTCTATAAAGTTCTACGGCTTCGATATCTTCGCAAAATATCTCATGCCCATTGCAGTTATCGCAACATCGAAATTTATAGCTTGGAAGCTTATCAAACATGTCCGGTTTAAAGGTTGGTATAAGTGTAGTTTGATATTTCAGAAAATCTCTTTTTGACTTATCCAAGTCTCTATCTCTTAATTTGAAATCATCTAATCGAGGTTTGATTACACCCAGTGAGGTCTTATCTTTCTTATAATTCTCAGATAATTCTTCTAAAGTAGTGAGTCTTTTCCTGAGTTCGCTCCTAATGAATTCGTTTTCCCCTTTGCTAATTATTTTTATGCTATTAACATCTATTTTTCTGCTTTCTTTTCTAATATCACGGTTTCCGTCGTTGTTGATTTCATACTCGATCCAATCTCTTTTGGAGTATTTTGGGCAGTGTGCCGAATTTGCTGTAATTTCATAGCGGCCCTGTATCCTAATATCATTACTCCTCGTCCATCGTTAAATACTTTTTACCCGTGATCCACTCTTCGTTTATATTTATCATAATACATCC
>JAGPMN010000061.1 GCA_018052825.1 Methanothrix sp. | reverse complement strand
AAATTTATCAAGCTTAATTGCATCTCAGTCATTGTAGGGTCACACAGGGCACATGGTTATCATAATATTAATAACTTGTGATAAAATGTGTCCTGCCTACATCACTTATTTATTAGATAGTGCCCATCAGACGGCTTTTATATCATGAATTCCAACTCGCGGGCGTGAGACAACTTGATCCTTAGAACTCATTATTCAGGCGACATCAATGCGAAAATGGACGGCAAAGAGGTTACTTTGGCCGGCTTTGCCCACGAGATGAGAGACCTGGGGGGCATAGCCTTCCTGGTGCTGCGGGACCGAAAGGGCCTCGCCCAGATCACCCTTGTCAAGAAGCTCCTCGGAAAGGAGGCATTCAAGAGCGCCCGCGCCATCAGCCGGGAGAGCGTGGTGATGGTCCGGGGGACGGTGAAGGCTGAGGCCAAGGCCCCCCGGGGATATGAGATCCTACCCTCAGAGATCACAGTGCTCAATCCCGCTCAGGTGCCTTTGCCCCTCGACCCCACTGAGAAGGTGGAGTGCGAGCTTGATACGAGGCTTGATGCCAGGTTCATGGACATAAGGAGGCCCTGCGTCCTGGCCGTCTTTGAGATCGAAAGCGCTGTGGTGCAGAGCATAAGGAGCTTCTTCTACAAAGAAGGAATAACGGAGGTCTTCACACCCAAGATCGTGGCCGCGGCGACGGAGGGAGGGACGGACCTTTTTCCAATCTCCTACTTTGAGAAGGAGGCCTTCCTCAATCAGAGCCCGCAGCTTTACAAGCAGATGCTAATGGCTGCTGGCATGGACAGGGTCTTTGAGATAGGGCCCATATTCCGGGCGGAGGAGCATGATACCCGCCGGCACCTCAATGAGGCCATATCCGTCGACGTTGAGGTCAGCTTTGCCGACGATAAGGCGGTAATGGAGATACTGGAGGAGGCGGTGGTTGGCGCGTACCGGCATGTGGCTGATAACTGCGGCTATCAGCTCGAAGTTCTGGGTCTGGATCTGAAGGTTCCAGGCCTGCCGTTCCGGCGCATCACCTACAGCGAGGCCCTGGAGCTGGCATCGGAGAAGGCAGGGGTCAAGATGCAGTGGGGAGACGACCTGGATACTGAGACGGAGAGGTTCCTCGGCGAGGCCATCGGTGAGCACTACTTCCTCACAGACTGGCCATCCTCCATCAAGCCCTACTACACCCTTCCCTACGAGGAGAGGCCTGAGGTCTGCCGGGGGTTCGATCTCATGCATCCGCGAATGGAGCTGGCCAGCGGCGCTCAGAGGGTGCACGATTACAATCAGCTTGTATCCCGCATCAAGGACAAAGGCCTTGACCCGGACGGATTTGAGTTCTACCTCAAGGCCTTCCGCTACGGCATGCCCCCCCATGCCGGCTGGGGGCTGGGCCTCTCCCGGCTGGTCATGACCATGCTCAATTTGGAGAACATTCGCGACGCAGTGATCTTCCCGCGCGACAGGAGGCGGCTCGTGCCCTGAAGGGGACTTCATACAGCCTCCAGTGCTTTTGCAGTTCAATCCGGCCGCAGAAAAGCTCTGGTCTGCAACAATATTTTATTACTATCATAATTGTCCTTCAGTTTTGCTCTTCACCTGTAAGCCATTATTATCGCTAACTTTTCGTCAGATCTAAGAGTTTCAGTAAAAATTATATATTTAATGTATACAAATTACCTCAGAAGAAAAGAGATGATCTTATGATGAAAAGAAAATTATTTCGAAAGGGTCTGAAGGCAGTAGTCATAGCCGCTTTGCTGCTGCTTGCATCTGCCTGCTCTGCAGTGCAGGCGCTGCCCGGCCAAAACGATTCTGACAACTCCAGCGCAGCAGTCGAAGAGGAGGGCCTTCTGACGGAAGCAGCCAGTGCCACGGGCCAGCCAGCCATCGAGGACCCGGAGCTCATATCGCCGAGGGGCATCCTCAACTCGCCAACTCCCACATATGTCTGGAAGGCGGTGGCCGACAGCCAGTAATACTGCCTGGAGGTGAAGGAGGATGGAGGGGATGTCGTCTTCCGGCAGTGGTACAATGCCTCTGATCTCTCATCCACCCAATGCTCAGTTGCCCCTCAGCTGGTACTGAACGGAGGGGATTACGCCTGGAGGGTACAGAGCTGGAGCTGCAGCGGCTACAAATGGAGCGAGGAGATGCAATTTTCCGTCTGCAAATCCACCGCCTACCCCGGCAAGGCAGCCTTGGTCTCTCCCAGGGACGTAATCGGGAGCAAAAATCCCACATTTGTCTGGAAGAGCGTAGCCGGCTGCACCCAGTACTGCCTCAAGGTGGCCAGTGCCAACGACCTGAGCCATCCACTACTGGAAGATTGCTATGATGCCGAGGAGGTTTCATCCGGCGATCTGTGCTCCATCACCCCTGATCTCAATCTCGCTGCGGGAACTTACAGGTGGTGGATTCAGACCAGGAACTGCAAAGGAAACGGACCCTGGAGCAATTTCCTGAGCTTCAAGTATCAAAATAGGCCGCCGGGAATATGCACGCCGCTGTTACCGAATGGTCTTCTCTCCACCTCCAAGCCGCGCTTTGTATGGACGGCTGCCTCGGGAGCCACGCAGTATCATCTGCAGCTTGACAACCGCACCACCACCATCCTGGAGGATTGGTACGATGCCGCAGAAGTGACATCCGGGTCGAGATGTTCAGCCTTCCTGCCCATAGCCCTGCCCGATGACGATGCACTCTACTTCTGGCGCATCCGGGCGGAGGACGACGCCGGAAACGGGCCTGGAGCAACTTCAAGAGCTTTCAGGTCGTCTGCCCCACTAAAAAGGGAAATGAGAATAGCTCGATAGATGGCAAAGCCATCAGGAGCCGGACGGTTCTGGAGAAGAGAACGGACAGGAGAGAAAGGAATAGCTAAGGCTGGCCCCTTCCGGCCGGCCTTTGCAATAAATTTGATCTACTCCAGCTTCTGGATACCCACCTTCTTGACCTTGGGCTTCCAGATCTTGTCTGGCATCCAGGCGGGGGCTCCGGCAGGCTTGTCCACCTGTACCCTTTCTCCTGTAAAGACATGCACCTTCTTGGTGCCGCGTTCCCTCAGCTTGATGTCGGTGTAGCCGCGATTGGCTGCCTTCAGGGCGGCCTGTCTGGGCGATTTTCCTGTGAAGACTCCGATCTCGTTTCCCTGCTCATCTCTCAGAGCGAAATTTCTCATCTCAGCCATGATCAATCCCTCCTTGGGATACGTGTATGGCCCTCCGATTCGGTATATTAATTTAATCCAAAAGTACTCCAAAAAGAGTCTCAAGGGACGGCAGGAGACTACTGAAATCGTATTTGGTGATCTAAAAAATATTATCAACAAAAAAGCAACATTAACAAAATATATTTGGTAATATGCTGATTACATAGCCCATTTACCTCCGAATAAAAGCAGTTTCTCTCTCTTTTACCATCTGCAGTTTCTCCGGCCCGGCCGTCGCCAGCCTGGCCGCAATGCAGGCCGCCGCGCCACAGAAGATCCCCCGCGATGGAGAGAATTGTCACGCCTATCACCCTGCCCGGCAGGGAATATATCTAAAATGATAGACTATTATTCGGCTTTACCTGCAAAGCCACATTTACCACAAGGATTATAAACGGAAATCCGCATCGCCTCAACATCTCTGATGTATACCATTGCGCATAAACGATCAACAACCATCACCTGCTCAGGAAATAAGCCGCTTTAGGAGAAACTGGAATTGAGACGATTGCTGTCCGGCAATGAGGCCATAGCCCGCGGGGCATTTGAGGCCGGAGTCACTGTGGCTGCGGGCTATCCGGGAACGCCTTCTACTGAGATTTTGGAGAGCCTGGCCAGATACCCTGATGTCTACTGCGAGTGGTCGCCAAACGAGAAGGTGGCCTTCGAGGTGGCAGCCGGAGCCTCCCTGGCCGGGGCGAGGAGCATAGTCACCATGAAGCACGTGGGGCTGAATGTGGCCGCCGACCCGCTTATGACGCTATCCTACATCAGCGTGGAGGGAGGCTTTGTGGCCTGCGTGGCAGACGACCCTGGAATGCACTCCTCCCAGAACGAGCAGGATACCAGGAACTACGCCCGCTTTGCCAAAATACCCCTATTCGAGCCATCCGACAGCCAGGAGGCCAAAGAGCTGATCAAGCTCGCACTGCAGGTGTCCGAAGACTTCAAGACGCCGGCCATACTGCGCACCACTACCAGAATAAGCCACTCACGGAGCCTTGTGGAGATCGAGGAGAGGACGGCTTCGCCTAAGAAGATCGGCCTCGTCAGGGACCCGCCCCGCTTTGTGCCCCTGCCCCTCTGGGGCCGGACCATGCGCAAAAAGGTCGAGGAAAGGCTCCTGCGCCTGCAGGCCATGGCCAATTCAGCCAACCGCATCGAGTGGCGGGAGAGGGAGCTCGGGATCATCACCCACTCCATAGCCTACCAGTACGCCCGCGATGTCTGGCCGGATGCCAGCATACTGAAGCTCGGCATGTCCTATCCCTTCCCCGACGCCCTCATCCGCCAGTTTGCCGCCGGCGTGAAAAGCCTACTCATAGTAGAGGAGCTTGACGATTTCATCGAGCAGCATGTCAGGGCACTGGGCATCTCCTGCCGGGGCAGGGACATCGTGCCGGGCATCATGGAGCTGTCAGTGGACAGGCTTCTCGAGTCGAGGGCGCTGCTGGAGGGAGGGGCTGCTGAGCCTGCAGGGCCGCCGCCGTTTGCCGACAGGCTTCCACCCAGGCCGCCCGTGCTCTGCCCGGGATGTCCCCACAGGGGCATATTCTACGCACTGGGCAAAAAGGACGTTGTGGTGACGGGAGACATCGGCTGCTACAGCCTGGGAGCCTTTCCGCCCCTCGACAGGATGGACAGCATCCTCTGCATGGGGGCGGGGGTCTCCATGGCACACGGCCTGGAGAAGGCAGGCGAAGCCCGGCCGGTGGTGGGAATAGTGGGAGACTCCACATTCTTTCACTCCGGGATCACGGGGCTGCTCGACATCGCCTACAACAGGGGCAGCTCCACAATCATAGTCCTCGACAACCGCACCACTGCCATGACAGGCCACCAGGACCACCCCGGCACGGGCCGCACTCTACAGGGCGAGGCCGTCCATGCTGCCAGGATCGAAGACTTCGGAAGGGCCTGCGGCCTGCAGAGGATATTCTCAATAGATCCCTACAACCTGGAGCAGTCGGAGGAGGTCATCTTCCGGGAGATAGAGGCAAAAGAGCCATCGCTGATAGTCTCCCGCGCCCCCTGCCCCCTGCGGGAGAGAAGGATGGTCGGTCCGAGCCGGAGCATCGACGGGGACGGGTGCCGGGGCTGCGAGCTGTGCCTGGATCTGGGCTGCCCGGCCATAGAGGGAGGTTGCGGCCGTCCGCACATCAACCAGACCCTCTGCGCCGGATGCGGCCTGTGCCAGCAGGTCTGCCCGGCCGGGGCCATCCAGGAGGGTGAGAGGGCATGAGCGATGCTGCGGCCGAGACCACGAGCATAGTGCTGGCGGGTGTGGGCGGGCAGGGCATACTTCTGGCCAGCGGGATCCTGGCCCAGGCTGCAATGCAGGCCGGCTATGACGTCAAGACCAATGAGGTTCACGGCATGGCCCAGAGGGGCGGCTTTGTTGTGGCCCATGTTCGCTACGGAACGGCAGTGCACAGCCCGCTGGTGGCCAGGGGCACGGCCTCTGTGCTTGGGGCGCTGGAGCAGGTCGAAGCCCTGCGCTTTGCAGAATTCCTGGGGCCGGGCGGGCTGGCTGTGGTCAGCGCCCAGGCCATTGTGCCTGTAACAGTCTCCTCTGGAGCTGCCAAATACCCCCGGGATGTGGAGAGCCTGCTGCATCAGGCCTTCCCAAAATTGGCCTATATCCGGGCAGCTGAGGCGGCTGCATCGCTGGGAGGCGTCCAGGCCGCAAATATCGTCCTTCTTGGGGCGATGTCCAAGGGGCTGGACCTGCCCGTGAGGGCATGGAAGGAGGCAATAGCCGTATCGGTCAGGGAGAGGTTCAGGGATCTCAATCTCAGGGCATTCGATTTGGGAAGGGGCATGATATGAAGGGCAATTATCACAATGAGAAGATGGAGACCGCTGGCAGAAAGGAGATTGAGGAGCTTCAGATCAGGCGCCTGCGGGCTGTGGCTGATCATGTCTACAGCTCCAATACGATCTACAAGCGGCTCTTTGACGAAAAGAAAGTCCGGCCTGAGGACATCAAGAGCCTTGATGACGTGAGACGGCTGCCAACGACAGGCAAGGAGCTGCTTCGGCAGAACTATCCTCTGGGCCTGTGCTGCGTTCCCCGCCGGCAGGTGGTGGAGATGCACATGTCCTCCGGCTCCACAGGAACGCCTGTGATAATGCCCTACACGGCTGCGGACCTCGCCCAGTGGGCGGAGTGCATGGCCCGCTGCTACCGCATGGCGGGCGGAGTGCCCGGGGATGCAGTGCAGATCACACCCCTCTTCGGCCTCTTCAACGGAGGCTTCGGCATGTACCACGGAGCCCGCGCCGCCGGCCTGTTTGTGATTCCCGCCGGGCCTGGAAACACCCAGAGGCAGGTGAGGCTGGCAAAAGACCTGAGGGCATGCATACTGACAGGTGTGGTCAGCTATGGCGTGCGCATCATAGAGGTCATGGAGGAGATGGGAGAGAGCCTGCCAGACCTGGAGATAGGAATCTTCGGGGCGGAGGTATTCTCTGATTCCATGAAGAAGAGGATCATGGGCGGGCTGGGAATCGATGTCTTCGACGTCTACGGCATGACAGAGACGGGGGGCGTGGGCACACTGGGCCAGGACTGCCCTGCGCACGACGGCCTGCACGTCTGGGAGGACCACTACCTTCTGGAGGTGATAGACCCCGGAACGGGCGAGCAGGTTGCAGACGGAGAGACTGGAGAGCTTGTTGTAACTGCTCTGACCCGCGAGGCCCTGCCTGTCATTCGCTTTAAAACCGCCGACTTGACCAGGGTCATATCCAGGGAGAGGTGCGAGTGCGGCAGGACGCACATCAGAATCGCACCCATCACGGGCAGGATCGACGACATGATCATAGTCAAGGGAGTCAACTTCTTCCCGAAACAGGTTGAGCAGACTCTGATGAGCATACCAGGCGTGGGCAGTAACTACCAGATCCTCGTCGAGGAGATCGACGGTGTCAAGGACGTGCGTGTCAATGTGGAGGCCGAGCCGGGGGTTACCGGATTCATGGTGGAGAAGGCCCTCAAGGAGGCGCTGGGGTTCTCGCCGGCGGGAGACGTCTACCCCATGGGAGGGCTGCCCCGGACGGAGGGAAAGGCGCAGAGGGTGTTTTACAGGAAGGGGTGAGCGAAGGGCTGCCGCCAGGCTGAGATCGAAGCTTCCCACTCACTTCATATCGGAGAGCGCCCCTTTAAGCTTCCTGTATGTCGCCTGCAGCCCCTCCGATATCACCCTCGTGTCGGAGAGCACCGGCATGAAATTGGTGTCCCCATTCCAGCGGGGCACGATATGCATATGGATGTGGTCTGCGACCCCGGCTCCACCCACCGCCCCCATATTGATCCCCAGGTTGAATCCGTCCGGGCGCATCGTCCTCTTGAGAAGCTCCACTGCCAGGGCCGCCAGCTCCATCATCTCCTGCTGCTCCTCCCCTGTCCAGCCGGCCAGGCTCGCTGTGTGCCTGTAGGGCACGACCATCATGTGGCCGTTGTTGTAAGGAAAGGCGTTCAGGATGATGAAGTGGTGCCTGCCGCGGTGGAGTATGAGATTTTCCTCATCCCTGTCCTCAGCAGACTTGTCGCAGAATATGCAGCCGGGTGGCTTCTTGCTCATAATGTAGTCGATTCTCCAGGGTGCCCAAAGGTTCTCCATGTCTGTCCAATCCTCCTTATCACAGGCGGCCCATCACGGCTCCTTCTCCCAGACCAGCCTTCTTCCCTCCACCCTCGGCCTGCCCTCTATAAACATCTTTATGGCCTTCGGATAGGCCCTGTACTCAGCCCTCTGAATGCGGGCCTTGAGGCTGTCGCGGGTGTCGTCCCTCCGCACGGGAACCGGCATCTGATAGACGATGGGCCCGTGGTCCACATCCTCGTCCACGATATGCACTGTGGTCCCCGTCCACCGGACGCCGTACTGCAGCGCCTGGGAGAATGCATCCATTCCCCGGAAGGAGGGAAGAAGGGCGGGGTGAATGTTCAGGATGCGGTCTTTGTAGTGCCCCACGAATAGGGGGGAGAGAATTCTCATGTAGCCGGTCAGGATGACCAGCTCCACTCCAGCCATCTCAAGCTCCGCAATGAGACGGCGGTCGTAATCCTCACGGGATAGGCCCTCTGGATCGAGAAACCGGCAGGGCACTTTATACTCCTCTGCGATCTTCAGCGCCCCGGCACCGGCTTGATCGGCCAGGACTATGACGACTTTCGCCGGCAGGCGCCCCGCCCTCTCCTCCTTCAAAATGTAGCGGAGGTTCTCGCCCCTGCCCGAAGAGATGACGCCTAGCGTTGTCAGTCTTTCCGGCCCCTCCGCTATTTTCTGTGATGCAGATGATGCCGTAAAAGCTCACCACTCATTTGGCGAGGATGATCTCAATGGCGGAGACATTGGTCTCTCCCTTATCGGTATTGAGGGTCTCTGTAGATATGGATATGCTCTTCACAGTCACATCCGGAAGAAACCGAGACCTCGATACCTCAGCCACATCCACCGCCCTGGAGATGGCCCTGCCCCTTGCCATGATCTTGACCTCCTTTGCCCCGCTGTTGAACTGTGTAACCACTGCCAGCACGTAGTTCATCACTGGCTTGCTCCCGACGAAAACGACATCATCATCAGCCATTGGGTTATCACCTTGTAATTTAATAAAAGTTAATGGTCATATCCTAGATAAAGTTGCTGAGTGAACTACCCTGCCCTGAAGGTAGGGCTTCCCACTTCACCGCCAAAACTCGCATCACGGATATATGAAGGAGAGTTCTCAGAGACAATACTCTTCAAAGATCATCTCGAAAGATACGGCATTAAGCGGATATTAACGATAGACCTCACGGAAGCCTGAATATCCAGCGCATGGAGGCTCTAAAAATGGCTTTTAGGCGAAAATGCTCCTAGAAGCATATTTTGCAATTGGGTTGTGAAAAAAAAATATATGAATAAATATGAATATATAAAACATGGAGAGGCGCAAAATAAATTCAGGACTCTACAGCCAAGGCTCTGTGTGATCAAGCTTTAAATAGCAAGAATTAGTAGGTTATATCAATGTTTGAGGTTTTGGAGAGTAAAAGCCCAAAGTTGGCCTACGACGTGGAAGAGCCTGAGGACATCTACCAAATCTCTCATGATCCTCTCTGAGAGATCGCTACAGGACTTCCTAGCGAGCGAACCGGATATCTACACAGCCGATGATCTAAAAGCCCGACATAGATGTCAATGGCGGCGTAAAATTGTCCAATTATGGCGGGATAAAATTGACCACCTAACTTAAAAACCTTCCGCCAATCGTAGCCGATCCATCCCTCTCATCCTGGGAAGCTCTGAGGAATCAATCCCTG
>JAGPMN010000011.1 GCA_018052825.1 Methanothrix sp. | reverse complement strand
AGCTGTCGAAGAATAACCGAAAAAGATGGTTAATCAAGGAAATTTGGCGTCTGAAGAGCGGAAAAATGGTTGAATCGTTGGCCGAGCCGTATATCTGATAGGAGACCTGATGTAATTAGGAATCCTCTACGATGACACCTGTTTCTTTTGCCGCATTTACTGCAGGGATAAAATCGCTATCTCCTGTGATCAACACTGCTCTATCTATTTGTTTAGCCCAGCTCATGCGAACAAGGTCAACTGAGAATAGTATGTCCACTCCCTTTTGCTCGAATCTGTGAGAGAGCCTTCCCAACCTAACCTCAAATCTGGGCAAAAGCAACAGTCTATCGAGCCATTTAGATTTTTTTGAGTATCTTTCTCGTTCTTCTGGCGTTGGCGGGTCGCTCTGATATGGCAAGCAATCATAATAATAGGTTCTTAGTCGCCTATTGCCATGGCACATGTTATCGGAGAGCTTTTCAAAATCAATCCGTGGCTTATTTAAGTCATCGAGAACCTTCCCAAAAAAACCACCATCGATAAAGACTGCCGTTTTATCCAAAAGCCAATCACCCTGTAAATTATTGTGCACTACCGTCCCCGGGGGGACGGTAGGGAGCATTATGCCTGCTTATTATTCATAATTGGCTATATATAGTCGACGGGAGACTCCAGACTGCACCAATTCTCTGCTGAACTTTCTGTCGCCCCAGACCAGCATCTTTCGAAAGTCGTCCTTTCTGGTGCTCTTCAGCTCGCCGAGGGTGCTCTGCCCGCCAGCCAAGGCCACGCTTCTGTATGCGCCCGTCTGTCTCCGCATTCCGCATGAAAATGGCGCTGCCGGCGATGTCCGCCGGGCGGCGGCCGTTCGTCGCATTCAGACCGGCTTCGTCCTCGTCAGAGAGAGCATACTGTCAGGGCGTCAAAATGGAAAAGGCTTTTGCATGATGTTTCTGTCGATTGGGAATGCATGACTGAGGAGTCAATCGCTCATCAACATGGGATCTGCGTATGCAAATGAAAGCCACTCTTCACGGGAGATTCCTGCATCCCGCAAAATCCCATCTTTCTTAACCGCCGGATCAGCTCTTTTCGTGAGACTTGCGAAAATGAAATTCATAGCAGATCGCTTTGATATCAGGGGCCGGGACCGGGATTCGAACCCAGCTCGAGGGATCCACAGTCCCTCAGGATAAACCACTACCCTATCCCGGCACGCCAGCACCCCCATTCACTGCGAAGAGATAAAACTTTCCCCGCAGTAGGCCCTTCCTGTGACCTCCACGACCATTGAGACCAGGTCCTCAAGCCGGTTTATGTAGTAGACCTGCCCAAGCCCGGCCAGCGCCTTTTCTGCGTTCCTGTCCCTGTAGGCCTGGTCGATGCAGAAGAGCACAAACCTGCCAGCATCGGCAGCCCTCTTGATGTCCTCCCATTCCTTATAGAGGTTCTGAATGTGGGTGTCCGTGATGCACAGGATCAGGCAGCCCGGCCGCTCCTCAGCCAGCCTTCTCACCGCCTTTCCCGGAATATGTGTGCGGGTGGAGAAAAACTCCACAAGGATGCTCTCCACGGCGTGGAGATCCCGCGTCCAGGGGGCGACGATGTACTTCTCGCTGAAGTTTATGGCTGCAATCATTGCCCCCTTGCTGTGGGCATAGCGGCAGGCCTTGAATGCTGCAAGTGTCGCCCTGTGGGTCTTGGTGCCCAGGGCCGGCCCCTCCATGGAGCGGCTGCTGTCCAGCACCACAAGCAGGTCTGGCACCGCCCTGCCTCCGGGAACGAGCGGCCCGCTCTCCCGGCTTCTCTTGTATGTTGTGACGCCCGGGATGAGCCTGGGGGCAAGGCTGAGTGAGTAGGCCATGTCCAGATCGCTGCATGGATCTGTCAGCCTCCATTTCTGGGGCGCAGAGGGATAGCTCTCCCTCCTGGGGCTGGCGGTCTCGGCGATCTCGATGCTGTAGCTCTGGTCGCGATACCAGCGGACGAGGTCCCCCTTCAGTCCAAGTACTGCCATGGCCTGCTCGTACTGGCGGATGTCCAGCTCAGCAGCGCAGGAGAGTGGCGCGTCCCGGGCGCTGCCGTTCAGGATCTCCAGGCACCTGATCTCTCCCCTGCCAAGCAGCCCCGGCTGGAAAGGCTCCAGTATGCTGGCCATCTGCCGGCACTGCCTGGGCCATAGACTCCTGTCCATGACGCCGGGAGAGAAGACCCTGGCCAGCTGCGCCACCGCAGGCAGAGAGCATGCCGGCAGATCCGCTCCCCAGTACTGTCTGAGAAACCCCAGCACCACTCGATCCAGCGGTGAGAGGGCCTGCCCCTGCGAGGCCAGCCTCCTCCAGCCGAGAAGTGTCTTCCTCCCGTCCTCCGGGCTTCTCTCCACCCGGAATGAGTCGCAGACGATGTCCGAGAATATGTTGACCATGCGCCGCGCAGCCAGGGCGTCCGGCCTCTCCAGCCCCCTGATGGCTGCCAGCGCCAGGCGGCCAGCTTCCTCCAGCGATCGCGGACAAAAGATGTAGTGAGATATGAGATGGTCGAAGAGCCCCACGAGGTACTCCGGCCCAAGGGCCAGAGTATCGCAGTCAATGGTTATCCTGTAGTTTTCGAATGGAAATTCGCCCTCACTTGCACCCTGCCCTCCCCGGGCCGCTGCAGCCAGGCGGGGCATGGGCAGAAGCGGCCAGTGCCAGTTCTTGCGGGACTTCGCCCAGACATCAGCCCATATCCAGCTCGACATCCTCCGCAGCCTCCGGGCCGAAGCCTGTCGCAGAGATGCTCCCGCCCCTCTTCCTCCAGCCAGCTCTGCGCCCCGCCCTGCCCCTGACCCGGATCCTGCCACCGGACATGAGAAGGCCGATGTAGTCTCCCGCATCAGCACGCACATAGAGGCTCCCGGAGTGCATGAGCCAGCCTGCCCTCTCACCGCAGCTTCCAAGCACAACTATCCTGCCGCCGCTGTTTCCCAGGCCCACATACTTTCCTGCGTCGCCCCTGATCAGGCCGAAGCCACCCTGCATATTGCGAAAGGCATAATCTCTGCAGCCTGCCGCGATTATCCCGCCACCTGCCATCTCCTGGCCCAGGTAATCGCCGGCACCCCCCTGAACGATGATCCTGCCCCCTGCCATCCTCTCACCCACGTGAGAGCCGGCCTGCTCCAGGAGCAGGCAGCCATGCCGCATCTCGAGGCCCGCATACTCGAGGCCAGGCAGCATGAGCGGCCCATCGCTCATCTCCGCTGCCATGCCGGAGAGATAGCCCCAGAGCAGTGCATACTTTTTTCCAGGCTTGGAGGAGAGGAGCATCTCCATCTGGCCTCTGTCATCTCGCACAAGCTGCTCCACATCCTCCCGCACGGGCCTGGAGCCCACCTGCTCTGCCAAGTCCTCCAGGCTGAATATGAGGCCCTTCTTCTGGCTCTTCAGTCTTGAAGGCCCGGCTGCAGCCATTCCCTCGTAGGCCTCGTCCATGAAGCGGGACAGCTTCATCTTCATCATCTCCATAGTCCTGCGGCTTTGATCCGCTCCAGGGAGGGGATGAAATCCATTCTGGCGATGGGATCGTCGAACAGGGAGAGCTCCTCAATCGCCTTCGATGCGGATGTTTCGCCGTCAACAGCCCTGGAGTAGATCAGGTTCATCTCCGCCCTCTCGTTCATTGTGCGGTTGATGCTCTTTTCCACGAGGTCCGAGACATAGGCCAGCCTGCCCGCACCGAAGTATGGGGGCTTCTCCAGAGCGGAGGGAAGCGGCGTCACCCTGTGCCATATCACATATGGGGCCACGGCCCGCAGCACCTGCAGGTCTGCGTCCATATCCAGCAGGAAGGCAAAGGCCCTGGTAAAGGCCCTCAGGTCCTGGCGCACCCTGTCTGAGAGCCCCTCATCCACCTGCCAGCAGACCGCCTCAGGATTATTCCAGTAGTGGCAGCCTGAGCAGAGCCCCATGGACGGCTTGGCCTTTGAGAGCTGGCTCTTGTCATAGGCCGGGGCCCTCTCGCACAGTGTAAAGTCGCGCAGCAGGCAGAGTATGGCCAGCTCCACCTGGCTCTTGACGGGCTTTTCCGCCACCAGCCCGGGAAGCGATTCAAACTCCCCGCATGTGAAGCGGGGCAGCTCCCTCGCCAGCTCCCGCACCTCCCTCTCTCGCTCGGCCAGGAGCAGGCCGGCAAGAAAATCGGGCTGTGTGGCTGGCACGCAGGCGGATATCCTGTCCAGAAGGGCCTGGTCTACGGGGTATGTCGATGAGAACTCAGGGTTCATGGTTGCGAAGTAGCAGGTGTCCCCAGGAGAGCAGACCTGCCCGGCGTAGCTTATCCGCCGCTTCTGCAGTATCTCCAGAAACAGGTTTTGCTTGCCTCCAGGAAAGCGGTTGATCTCATTGATGAGCTTCCACCTCGACTGGGCCCATCCAGTCCAGAGAACCCTGGTCGGCCCTGAGGTGGGCCCCATCCACTGTCTTGGGTCGAGGAAGCCCACGATCTTCTCCTCAGTCTGCTCAGGGTGCCCGGAGATCATGAGGTCCTCCACAGCCTCCAGATCCAGGGAGAGGAAGGAGGTGCCCAGCAGGTTGACAAGCGTGGTCTTGTTGGCCCCCATGCCGCCGTAGAGCAGCACTGCATGGTTTCGCAGGCATGCATTGGCGAGGGAGAAGTAGAGCGGCGCATTGATCTCCTGGCCGCCCACAGCCATGTCTTTTCTGCCCACATGCAGCCTCAGCTCTTCAAGGGACTCTATCAGCTGTTCTATCTTCTTGCGGGGATCGGGCATATCCCAATGGAGGGCAGAGCTGCAATATAGACGTAATGGTAGATGCTGTTATGAAGAGAAGGCAGAAAAGGAGGGAGGCAAAAGTCAAATTGTAGGAGGGATAATGGCCGTCGACTTTTGCCTATCTCTTCTACGACACAAGACGTAGATAAACCTTTCGCTGCAAAATGGCGGTGATCGCTTTTTCAAAATAAGAGAAGGTGGGAGCAAAAGCCGGTTTGCCCTTTGCCGTATTTTGTTACGATCATCAACGTATATAATTGTTTCTGCGTATGTGTTTAGGTGCTTGAGAGTAGGTCGGTGGATGCCGAATTCAGGGACCTAAACACATACAAAAATATTTTCATAGATGACTACATGTCAACGAGATTTCATGGGAGCGAGGCAGTACATGGCCCAACCCATATATTGGCGTTGGAACTGTAAATAATCATCCTGGTCAGTACGGAAATGCTTGAATACCTGTTCATAGTCAGTGTGGGTGGGATTTTCTTCAAGCCAACGTATCAGTCCATACCAACCATCCGAAATGTACCTGTCCCAGTCGTCGTAGCTGGCACGAATGATGTATTCGAGTTCAAAGCCTTCATCCCGGGCAAATTGAGTTAGTTCCGTTTCTGTATGGGTAGTTGTCTGTTTTTGGGCGTATACCGGATGTACCTGATTGCTAAGCCAGTGGGTTTCACCGATACCAAGGCGTCCATTCTGATGAACAGCTCGCTTCAGTACTTGGAGTGTCTGCTGGCAGCCGCCAAAAATAAACGTTGACCCAATACATGTTGCGGCATCGAAAACCCCTTCTTCGAATATGTAATCAGCCCCATTGGAGCAAACGATTTCGATTCGGTCCGATAAACCTTTCGAAGCCAGTTTTTGCCTAGCCCTGTCGCAGAAATCCTCGGATATATCTATTCCAATACCAGTAATACCGAATTCCTCAGCCCAGAGAGTAAGGGGTACGGCACAACCACAACCGAAGTCAATAACCCGGTTTCCTTTTTTCAATTTGAGTAATTTGCCAAGTTTGATGATCTTTTCAGGCGTGGAAGGGTTTAGTATCTCCATATAGCGGTGTGAGATGCTCATAATGTCAAGGAATTCCATAATTCAAGCCTCTTTCTGGAAATGGTAACTTGATTAATAAAGGTGTTGGTAGACCTAATGCTAATCTCGTTGATAATGTGGTGGTGACAGCCTCAAATTTTTACTCAATTATAAACATCTTAGACTTCTGCTTGAAAAGAAGGTATGTGTTTAGATCTTAACTCAATAATGTGATCCAACCAACATCCATTCGACCGCAAGAATTATATATTATTTTGGCAATAATGATTTGATGGGAGTATGCAAGAAGAAGAGTTTATCGAGCAACTCAGAGCTGGGAATGAATGGAGTGAACTGGAAACGGATCTTTTACCAGAAGTCAGAGAGACTCTTTGGAAATTGGCGCAAAAAGCGCTCAGGAAACAGATCTCGAAAGAGTACTCTGTCGAGAAAGTCCGAAAATTCGTCGGTAAAATCAACAATGGATTTGACTACTGGTTCACATTTGTCATCAATCCGGGTGTAGAGCCAAACAACAATAGGGCCGAGAGAGCATTGCGGCCCCATGTCGTCTTGAGAAAAATCCTGGGAGCGCTGCGAAATGATAAAAGAACATCGATTCATGAGCGAATCATGACGACACCGGCAACCTGGGGGCAAAACAGCCTACAAATGCTAACCACAAAGCTTACCTGCTAAACACATACGTTTCTGCTATCGAGGATCTCCAGGCACTGCTCAACCATCCCGATCCTTAATATATCCCATCTGCAAATCCCTGAACAGGTGATAGTCTTGCGCCGTTCACTCTATCTTCTCGCTGCAGCCCTCTTGCTGCTGTGCCTTCCTGCCTGGGCGAGCGCCCTGGATGATGCGGCCTACTGGCTGAGGGAGGGCAATTCCTGCCTGGCCAACGGCAGCTTTCAGCAGGCCTCCAGGAGCTTTGACAATGCCATAAGGCTTACGCCGCAGAGCCCTGCAGCCTGGGGAGGAAAGGGTATAGCCCTCTCCCGCATGGGCCGGTACGGCATTGCCACTCTGTGCTTTGATTTTGCCCTTAAGAGAAGCCCTGAGAACGCCACACTATGGCTGGAGATGGGCAGGTCTCAGGAGATGTCCGGAGAGTGGAGCGAGGCGCAGGAGAGCTATGGCCGGGCCCTGGCACTGCAGAGCTGCCTGGCCGGGGCATGGGTTGGGAGGGGAAATGCATCTCTGGCTCTGGGAATGTATGAAGAGGCCCTGAAGAGCTTTGAGAATGCCTCATCCTGCGGGGAGAGCGCAGCCGCCCGGTCCGGTCGCATCAGAGCCTGGCTGGCGTGGGGGCAGTCGGAGCTATTGGCCGGCAGATACAATCACTCCCTCAGCCTCTTCGACATGGTGCTGGCAGTCAACTCCTCAGATGCCCGGGCCCTGGCTGGAAGGACGCAGTCGCTGTCAGGCCTCAACCTCTCTTTTGGGGCAGGAGAGGTCGAGCCGGCAGTGGAGCAGATGGATGAGGACGGCGGCAGCCAGTCTGATGGGAGGGGGACAGTCTCACCCCCGGTATCCGCCTCTGGCAGTGGGGATGCAGGCAAAAGCTCGCTCTCTTACTTCAGAGAGGCGGAAGCCCTCCGCAGAAATGGCTCTCTCTCTGCAGCACTGGACAGCATCAACCTCTCCCTGCAGATGGATGCAGCATACGCCCCTGCCTGGCTGCTCAAGGGCCGGCTGCTAATTGATGCCGGAGAATCCGGGCAGGCCATAAGCTGCCTGAACCGTGCCATATCTGTAAATCAATCCCTGGCCGAGGCATGGGCACTCAAAGGCCATATATTTGCCAGCGGAGGAAAATACAGCATGGCAGCCCTCTCTTTCGAGTCCGCCCTGGGAATCGAGCCTGAAAATACGGGCTTTCTGACTGAGTATGCAGGGGTTTTAGAGTCGATGCAGGAGTACGACCGGGCACTGCAAATATATGACAGGATTGTCGCCATAAATAGCAGCAGCATGGATGGCCTGCTCGGCAAAGGCCGCCTGCTGCAGTCCGCCGGCAGGTTGGCGGAGGCGGAGAAGGTGTATTCCAGGGCTGCCATGGTCGATGGCAATAGCTCGCCCGCCCTGGGGGAGCTGGGGCAGTGCCTCTTTTTCCTGGGCAGGTACGGTGAGGCTCTGGCCTGCTATGACAGGGCCTTAAACCACAGTCCGCAGGACTTGCCATCTCTCCTAGGAAGGGCCAGATCCCTCTATGCCCTCCATGACCACAATGCTTCGCTGCAGGCCTTCCGGGAAGCCCTGAAGCTTGAGCCGCAGAACATCTCTGCCCTCTCTGGCTCCGGATACAGCCTGCTCATGCTGCAGAATTATTCTGAGGCGGAGGAGAGCTTTGGCGCGGCCCTCTCTCTCGCGCCGCAGGATGCCCCGTCGCTGGCAGGAATGGGCGAAGCCCTCCGATTGCAGGGCGAGGTGGAGGGGGCTATGAAATACTACGATCTGGCCCTCTCACAAGACCCCCAGAATATGGATGCGCTGCTGGGCCGGGGGGATGTACTCAGTCTCCGGGGCAACCTCTCCGGGGCGCTGCAGGAGTACAGCCGGGCACTGGATCGGGATCCTCAGAGCCTGCGGGCATTGCTGGGCTGCGGCAGGGCACTGCTACTGAGCGGATCGGCTGATCAGGCGCTGGCCTTTCTGGACAGGGCGCTGGAGCTTGACGCCAGCAGCCGCCTGGCCTGGGAGTCGACGGGTGAGGCCTATCTCTCCCTTGGAGATCTGAGCTCTGCCCTGCAAAGCTTTGAGAATGCCTCTCTCCTCGATCCGGGGAGCAGTGAATCGGTTCTCGGGATGGCGGATGCACTCTACAGGATGGGCAACTACAGCTCTGCCAGGAGATATTATGAGCAGGCCCTGGCAGTGGAAAACGCCCGGGCCTACCGCGGCCTGGCTAACTGCCTATGCTGGGAGGGCGACTTTAAATCGGCTCTGCCCCACTTCAACAGATCTCTCTGCCTCGAGCCGGATGACATCGACTCTCTCCTAGGCAAGGGGCTGGCTCTGGCTGCCACAGGCAGCATCTCTGCATCTATGGAGTGCTTCCAGGAGATTCTGGAGATAGATCCTGAGAATTTTGCCGCACGTGCGAACCTGGGAGTGCTGCAGGCGGCAGCCGGCAGATATGAAGAGGCTTCGGAGAGCCTGCAGGCAGCATGCATTATAGACTCCTCCCATGCCTGCCTCTGGTATGATCTGGGCCGGGCATACTACTATCTGGGCAGATATAGCGACTCAGCCCTGGCCTTTGCCAATGCGACCGCCCTGCAGCCTGAGCTGTCCTGGGGCTGGCTGGGCCTGGGCCTCGCCCAAAATCAGACGGGAAGATATGGGCAGGCTGCAGAGAGCTACGATCGAGCACTCCTTCTGGACCCGGATAATGTGGAGGTGCTCTACAACAGGGCGGTGGCACTGGCGGCGGATAACCGCCCCGAGGAGGCCATTGCTGCCTTCCAGGCAGTTCTGGCAGTAGATCCTGAGAATTCCTGTGCCAGGGCTGGGATCAATCTCACATCTGCCCGGATCGATATGTACTAACAGAAAAGTGCTGCTAATGGCGGACAGTGGGGCCGGACCGGATTTTTTGTCTCCATATGGCGGCGGTGGGAAAGATCCAATGGAGGCCATCCGGTCCCGGCGCTGTCCCTATCTGCCCTCTGCTCTCCTCTTTTCATAGGCATTCTGGCGCTGATAGCTCTGTGGGGCAGCCATCGGCGGCTCGATCATCTTATATTGCCTGTTATTTCTATTACCCCTTTTCTCCAAAATCCCGTCGCGGTTCATGCGGGATAGATATGTGGAGACTGTGCTGAGCTTGATATCGTCGGCCACTGTTTCGTATCTCTCTCTCAGCTCCTGGGTGGTGAACCAAGTATTGGAGAATTCATATTTGATGAAATCCTCCAGGCGCTCCATGAGCGTTCCCGTGCTGGCGTGATCACGAGCATGAGAGCCGATGCCCTGTCCCCTCTCCTCAAATACTCCGGAAGCAGACAGAAATCCTATGACCTTCTCTCTCAATGCCTCTCCATCCATTTCCTCCGACTCAAACTCATGAGAGGACTTGAGACCTTTATTTTCTATCTCAATCCGGATCCTCATATAATCCCTTCATCTTCCGGATGCGACTTTGAGCGAAGGATGAAATACGTGCAAAGCTGCATCTCTGCCCGGCACATAGCAGATGCTCTCTGGCGTTTCTGTGAGCTTTGCCTGCCCCGCCTTTTCCGGATTCATCTGCAGCATAAACAACTTGATATGCCCTCTCACGATTATGCCACCTCATTGCCCATCTTTACCGTGCCATCCCTTTTTCTGGCAGGCTGTGAACTGCTGATTCACAGCCTGCTTTTTCATATCCGATGAGCCTCGACCGTCCCCTTTACATCCTCACAGCCGTCCCTTTCCGACAGTGAGGGTCTTCCGGCCGGTACATACGGATACGAAGTCCCTTTTGCTACTCCCTATGTGCCATCCCATAAAGAAGCGTATTGGATGTGATCTTTTCCCCTTCATTGCTACTCCTCATGATACCCCTTCCAATCTGGCCGCATCGATTTACAATGACGAATGTTATATATTCGCCAAATACGCTACCCCTACTAATTCCAGATTTAAGAAAGGTCCATCCATCCCCTCTGATGAATAAGCCTTCTTTATCCCCTGTGATCAGACATCTTGTCCGATCATTTTGGCACAACATAATCCTGGTTTTTGTGGTATATAAACCTTTTCCATAGTTGATAGTTGTAGTTAGATCTTTAAAACACATATTTGAGGATATTTTCTGAAATAAAGGCTTAATAGTAGTCAGAATAATATTTCACAATGAGATCTGAAGACAGATCATCCGTAATATAATCCGTTGTGAAAAGAATTCTCTGGCGGATACTATTATGATAATAAATACCAGTAGGCTGTGCACTCCTGCGCAGGGAGTTCAGCACACACTGTGTAACCAATTCACAAAGCCTTCTGATATGGAAATTGCACATAGTCCTCCTGTGGTTCTGCTGCAGAGATCTCATACTTCTCCAAAACATTTTGGCACGGCGTGCGCGATGATGTCATAGAAAGCAACTCCCGCGAAGGATTCTGCTCAGCATGCCCCATACTAATCGTTAATACTACCTCATATCGCCGATCACAGTTGAGAACGACCTACATATATTGATCTGATCATCAATTTAATATGAAAATAAAAATCAATATAAATACAAACAAAATTAATTATAAAATAGAGAACAATGCCTCAGGATGCCTGGCGAAATTCGTAGTACTCTTCCACAAGCCAGTCGCCAACCTCCTTAAGATATCTGCGTTTGCGCTCATCTTCTGCAATTAATTGAAAAATTTCAGATAAATCTTCATCCATTAAGCTCCCTTATTCCGCTGGTGGCATTTAAACTTATCGAAAGCCTGTCAGATCCTGCTTTTTTCCGGGCCCCCTGCGGCCGTTGCCTCTGGCGGTTATCAAAGGCACGCAATAAGGCTCTTTGCTCCTCTTTAAGGGTCCGGCGTGTACTGGATGGTCTCCGCAGATGACGAGCAGTGTATCTCCGTCTGCCCTTGCCGCCACCTCACCGATGCACCTGTCGATGAGCCTGGCCGCCTCCCTGATGCCAGAGAGGTCCCGGCCCATGTGAATGCTCTTGTCGATTCCGATGAAGTAGGTCACAAGCAGCCTCGGCCCCTTCTGCAGGGCCTCGGCCGTCAGCCGGCAGGCCCGCCTATCGAACTCTTCCGGAGGGATGCTGTCCGGAATGCCGGAGGCGATGTCTATCAATCCTCTGTAGACATCAGCTCCGTTCTCCTCCATGATAACGGCGCAGCTCATGCCCTCTGCCGCAGCAATCTCCGGAAGGCTCAGTATGGGCGACTCCTTGGCCCCGGCCTTGTCCATGATGCCGTGATGCTCCGGCGTCAGGCCTGAGAGGATGCTTGCGATGGCAGGTGTGGTGCGATTGGAGACCGCCCGCGCGGCATAGAGACGGCCTCTTTTGAGAAGAGCTCTGATGCCTTCCAGCTCCGGCAGCAGCCAGAGCAGTAGGTCGTATCCCAGGCTGTCTATTATGACCAGTACAGCGTCTTTGCAGCCCCAGGAGGATGCTGGCTCAATTCTCCTGCCGTCTGTGGCTGGAAGATGCAGCCCCAAAGTCAGGGCAATGGTCGGGGCTATGTCGAGCTGGCTGTGGGCGGGCGCTTCATGGAGGGCGGTCATGATGAGCGATAGCTGTCGCTCTTCGGCCATAAATATATGCGCTTGATGTCAGAGGATTTAAGTAGGGAAGATCTCATATAAACAGGTCCGGCCGTAGATCTATGTCAAAAGCTAACGCTTTTCAGCTTCATCTCGCATCCTGCGTTCTGCCCCTAGCTTTGCTGATATTTGCGCTCGCCGCCCCTTATTGCGCATCCGATGGTGTTGATATCGATTACAGCCATAACGTGGCGGGCACAGGCACGGTGATGACCGATTTCAAGATGTGGTCGGCTGAGAATACCGAGGTCACAGGCAGGGTGAGGGGAAGCGGCGAGGTATTGAATGAATATGTCTTCTCCAGGAACAGCTCTGAGAACGTATCAGTTGAAGATCGTTTCCTGTTCACCAAAATCCCTGAGAGCAGTGCAATAGCCGGCTATCCTCAGATGGTGCAGTTGCCAGGGGCCTTCCGGCTGCTCGGCACGGCCTGGGCTGGGTCCATCAATCTGAGCGAAATAGTTTCGCCCCGCGCTCACGTCAAATGTTTATAGCAATCCTGAATATGATGCTGGTATGGCAGAGAGCCAAGAGATTGCTACAGGGTTTGATGATCTTTCCAGGCTGGCTGGAGGGGCTGTCGAGCAGATCAAGGGCAGCCGGGATCTTGTTGTCGTCTCTCACGTCGATGCCGACGGCCTTACATCGGCCGCTATAGTCTGCACTGCACTGGATAGGCTGGGTCTCTCCTACCGTCCAATGTTCTTCCGGCAGCTTGACGGGGCGGCCCTGGATGAGGTGGCGGACGAAGGTGCGGATATGGTCGTATTCACAGACCTTGGCAGCGGCATGATCGGGCAGATCTGCGAAAGGGATTTGATTGCTGTGGTGGCTGATCATCACAGGCCGGCCCCTGCCTGCGAGGCCCGCCCCGCTGCCCATATCAACCCCCACCTTGTGGGTGCTGACGGCGCGACCCAGATAAGCGGTGCCGGCACAGCATTTCTTTTGGCAAGAGCCCTGGGAAAGCCCCGCGCCAATGACGATCTGGCAGCGCTGGCTGTGGTGGGAGCGGTGGGAGACCTGCAGGACATGGCCCAGGGGCATCTGGTGGGCCTCAACCGCTGCATCCTGAATATAGGCTCGACAGCCGGTGCCCTCTCATTCTCTCGCGACATCAAGCTCTTCGGCAGGCAGACCCGTCCCGTCTACAAGATGCTGGAGTACTGCCAGGATCCCTACCTGCCAGGCCTCTCGGGAAATGAGGATGCCTGTATCGCCTTTCTCAAGGAGGTTGGCATCCGCCAGAGCGGGGAGCGCTGGAGGCGCTGGATCGACCTCACAATTGAGGAGAGGGCAGGAGTGGTGACTGCCCTGCTGCGAAAGGGCCTGCGCTCCGGCATCCCCCACGTCCGGCTGGAGAGGCTCATAGGAGAGGTCTATGTGCTTCTGGCAGAGCAGGAGGGAACTGAACTGCGCGATGCCAGCGAGTACTCAACTCTGCTCAATGCCACCGCCCGCTACGGCCATGCCGGTGTAGGGCTGCAGGTCTGCATGGGCGACAGGGATAAGGCATTTGCCGAGGCGCAGCATCTCCTCTCCCACCACCGCCAGAATCTGGTCAGCGGCCTGAAGCTCGTGGCTGAAAAGGGCATAACGCCCATGAGGAGCATCCAGTACTTTGATGCCGGCGATGCCATACTCGACACCATCGTGGGGATCGTGGCAGGCATGAGCTTTCAGATGGCTGACCGCTCCAGGCCCATACTGGCCTTTGCCCGCACGCCGGAGGGTGATCTGAAGGTCTCCGCCCGCGGCACACAGGATCTGGTGCGCGCCGGCCTGAACCTGGCAGATGCCCTCTCTCATTCGGCGGGCGCTGTGGGCGGCGTTGGGGGCGGGCACAACGTGGCAGCCGGAGCGACCATCCCTCTGCAGGCAAAGCAGGAGTTTCTGGAGCTCATGGATGCGGCAGTCGGCCGGCAGCTAGATCGAATCGATCAAGCGCAGGGCAGATAGCCGTCCTCGCACATGTGGTCCTTGGCCACCAGTATCTTCTCTTCGATGGTGAAGTTGCCGACGAACATGTGATTGATGCGGGACATCTCATCCTTGACGTCACCAGTCTCTGAGTCCAGCACCAGATATCCTATCCGGCCGATGCCTATGAAGTCGGCGTCTATGTTGATCTCTGTGACGTTTGGCTGGGAGAGAAGATCCATCCTGGTGGACAGGCGCGTCGCGTCTGTGAACTCCTTGGAGGCGCTGGTCTTCAGGGGGTAATTGTGCAGGGCAGTGCTCTCCCTCCACTTCTGGTCGTAGGCGAAGAGATGGGCATTGGGATTGCTCTTGCTTCCAAGCTCCACTACATACTGCTCCCCTGCAGCCGGGCCGGCGAGGGCTGAAAGGGCCACGAGAACCAACAGAGCCGATGCAATCGCCAGTCTCATAACTCCCCGGATAGGCTCCACATAAATTCTTCCGAGATCTCGCCAGAGTAGACGGTCACTGCCGGACCCTCCATGAAGGCCTCGCCCCCCTGGAAGGTTATGATCAGGGGACCGCCCCTGGTCTGCACAGCGACCCTGTCCCCTGCCAGCCCCAGCCGGCGGGCGACGCTGGCCACGGCAACAGATCCAGTGCCGCAGGAGAGCGTCTCGCCCTCCACGCCCCTCTCAAATGTCCTGATCTCAATAGCCCTGCCATTCCCCCTATGCATTGCGAAATTGACGTTCGCCCCCTCAGGGAAGATTTCGCTGTGCCTGATGGGCTTCGCCGTCCTGCCGATGTCAAAGGACAGGTCGTCCACGAATACCACTGCATGAGGAACTCCGGTATTGACAGCCGATACCTTCAGGCCATGCAGGTCCTCATTGAGAAGCTCCCCGTCGCCACAGGCGGGAATGCCAGATCTCTCGAATCTGGGCTCTCCCATATTCACCTTTGCCCAAAAGCCGCCATCCATCTCCCTCACCTGCACCGGTATCACTCCTGCCAGGGTGTCAACAGTAAATGCCTCCCCAACATATCCTGTGTCAAAGGCATACTTTGCCAGGCAGCGAATGCCGTTTCCGCACATCTCCGCCTCAGAGCCGTCCGGCTGAATGAGCCTCATTGACAGGTCCGCACGCGGGCTGCCGGAGAGAAAGAGCACGCCGTCAGCGCCTATGCCGAAATTCCTACTGCAGGCGGCGGTTGCCAGCAGCCTCTTCATGCCCTCGGCCACCTGCTCGCATGTCAGCTCGTCTATCAGTATGAAGTCGTTGCCGTTTCCGTGCAGCTTGGTGAATGCCAGGCCCCGCGGCGCGAGTGGAACGTCATCGAACTCTATCTCAGAAATCTCTGCCAGCTTCATTTTATATACCATGTATCTTTTTACTAAGACATGTGCTGTTGTGTGGTGATGTCATATTAAACCCATTCTACAGGTTGCACTGGACCTTCTTGAGCTGGACAGGTCAATTCAGATAGCCAGGGAGGCTATTGCCGGCGGTGCAGACTGGATTGAGGCAGGCACACCCCTCATCAAGAGCGAGGGCATGGATGCCGTGCGCGAGATGAAGAAGGCGCTTCCTGGAGTCAAGATAGTGGCAGATATGAAGACCGTGGACACGGGAGCCATGGAGGTGGAGATGGCTGCCAAGGCTGGCGCTGACATAGTGGCAATGCTGGCCTCATCGGATGACTCCACAGTCGCGGACGCTTTGAGGGCAGCGAGGGAGTATGGAGTGCAGTTGATGGTGGACCTGCTCACAGTTCCCGACCCGGTGAAGCGATCACAGGAGCTTGATGCCATGGGCGTGGACTACATCTGCGTGCACGTGGGAATCGACCAGCAGATGACCGGAAAGGATACCATAGATTTCCTAAAGGAGACGGTCAATGTCGTCCGGACACCCGTGGCCGCGGCAGGCGGAATTGATGCCGTCACTGGGGCCCAGGCCGTAGCTAGCGGTGCGGCCATAGTCATCGTCGGCGGAAGCATTGTGCGAAGCCCCGATGTCACCGCATCCGCGCGGAAGCTTCGCGAGGCCATAGACGGTGCCACAGCCGGAGCGGCGCCCAGGCTGAGCCGCGAGGAGGAGATGCTCGCCATTTTAAGGGAGGTTTCCACATGCAATATATCCGATGCCATGCACCGCAAGGGAGCCATGCGCGGCATCCTTCCGATCAATATAGGCACCAAGATCGTGGGCCGCGCTGTAACTGTGCAGACCTTTGCCGGAGACTGGGCCAAGCCAGTGGAGGCCATAGACCAGTCTGGACCCGGGGATGTGCTGGTGATATACAGCGGCAGCAATTTCATATCACCATGGGGTGGTCTGGCCACATTGAGCTGCAAGAACCGCGGTTTAGAGGGGGCGGTCATCGACGGAGCTGTTAGGGATGTGAATGAGATCAGGGATTTGAAGTACCCCATATTTGCCTCAGCCATAACCCCCAATGCCGGAGATCCGAAGGGCATGGGCGAGATCAACTCCGAGATCACCTGCGCCGGCCAGGCCGTCAAGCCCGGAGACATCATAGTTGGAGACGACAGCGGCGTTGTGGTCATACCCAAGGAGAGGGCCTACGAGATAGCCAGGAGGGCCAAAGAGGTGGAGAAGACTGAAAGCCGGATGTATGAGGAGATCAGACGGGGCAAGACCCTCTCAGAGGTGGCCAATCTCAAGAAGTGGGAGAAGGTTTGACCGGATGGCCATGCAGGCGCGCTCATGACGATAAGCCGTAAATAGATCGAAATATTCTTATGAAGGCGCATAAAGTCCGGGGATCATATTCGCAATATGTTAGAGGAGAAAAACATGGAATTGCAGGACATCGTTTCCAAGTACCCACCCAGGCAGATAATGCTGCTTCCTATTATTATTATAATATTAGCACTTATCAGCCTGGGGGCGACCTATTTTGCCACAGGCTCGCCGGTGAAGCTGGGAGTAGAGTTTACAGGAGGCACTCTGGTAACAGTGCCCTCAGAGGCATCGCAGGAGGAGGTGGCAGCAGAGTTCGAGGGCTATCCCCTGGTGGATATAAGAGACATCGGCAACAGATACATGATGCAATTCGGCCCTATGAGCGATGCCGAGTATACCGAGCTTGCAAAGCTGGCCAATGAGAAGTTCGTCAGCCCTGAGATCAGGCACATGGGACCTATATACAGCAAAGAGCTGCAGGAGCAGGTCGTCAAGTACATTCCCCTCTCCTTCATATTGATGGCTATAGTCGTATTTCTGGTCTTCAGGGAGCTTGTAGTCTCGCTTCTGGTCGTGATCTGCGCTCTGGCCGACATACTGATTGCGGCCGCATCCATGAACCTGACAGGAGTTCAGCTCTCCCTGGGAACCGTAGCGGCCCTGCTCATGCTCATCGGCTACTCAGTGGATACGGATCTCTTGCTCTCAATGAGGGTCTTGAAGCGCAAGGGAGCTGTGGATGAAAAGATCATAGGGGCGATGGGAACTGGCCTGACCATGGCCGGGACAACGATTGCCGCCGTCATCTCCCTCATAATAATCTCCAACTTCCTATATCTGATTGTTCCCTCATTTACCAGGATGGATGTCATAGCAGACATGAGCACTGTCCTCATATTCGGCCTGGCTGCGGACATCTTCAATACCTGGGTCACCAACGCCCAGGGTCTGAGATGGTATCTGGGCAGGCCCAAGAAGGCGGCAAGGGGGCAGAAGAGATGACGCTGCTTGAGAACCTCTCCAAAGACAGGAGGGTGGTTCTGTATGTGGTGGTCGTGGCCCTGGCCATAATATGCATTGGAGCCTTCGGCCTGAAGTTCGGGCTTGATCTGGAGGGCGGCTCATACCTTCAGCTGAAGCTGCAGGGCGCTACAGCCCAGATCGATGTCTCTCCTGAGGAGATTTTGAAGTACCAGTTCAATGCCTCGTCTGTGGAAAAGCACGGCGATAGCTATGTGCTGACTGTGCCGGGCAAGGTGGATCAGACCCTTGCCGACGACCTGGGATACTCAGGAGCCAAGGTTGCTGAGGGGCAGGGCAGCTCCAAGATCACAATTCAAGCATCTCCTCAGTCGGTTATAGTGAATTATCTCAAGAAGAGCCTGGACACAGATGTAAAGGTCAATTATGATGCCACCCCCGTGACATATGAGATCCGCACCAATGTCACGAGGGAGTCTCTCAATGAGCTGCTGGCCCATGTTGGAGGCTCTGTTCCAGCCGGAGAGGGGGCGTTCGTGGAGGGCGTGAGCCAGCAGACAGTGGAGGAGACCAAGAGCGTCCTCGACTCCAAGCTCAACCGGCTGGGCCTTCAGGACATCAAGGTGAAGATGGTCGACAACAAGTACATACTGATCGACCTGGCTGGAATGGACGTGGCAGAGGCGCAGGAGGTTGTGGGCAAGCCCGGCAAGTTCGAGATCAGGATTCAGACTGAGAACAACGAAAGCATGCATGTCCTCTATGGAGATGCTGTGGAGTCTGTGGAGATTCCCGGAAAGGACCAGAACTCCTGGGGAGTGCCGTTTGTCCTCTCTGAGGAGGGCGCAGCCATATTCCAGAAGGCTGCTATAGACGCCGGCGCCACCAGGCATCCGGAGGACCACTACATCTCCATGTACCTCGACAAGGACGAGATCTTCTCAGCGCCGCTGGCCCCGGAGCTGGCAGACAGCCTGAGCAAGGCTCCCACCAGAAATCTTGAGGCGAGGGTGGGCGGTGGCGACGAGGGATCCAAGAAGGCCAAGGAGCTTTACATTCACCTGCGGGAGGGCGCTCTGCCTGTCAATGTCGAGGTCGTCGGCTCCGGCCAGGTCCCTGCGGCTTTGGGAGAGCAGTTCAAGCTGCAGATGGTCATCGCCGGCATCATCGCCCTGCTGACTGTGGCTGGCATGGTCTACTACCGCTACCGGGAGAGGAGGATCGTCCTGCCGATGGTCATGACATCCTTCTCAGAGGTCGTAATGCTTTTGGGCGTCTGGGCGCTGGCCGGATGGCAGCTTGATCTTGCAAGCCTCGCAGGCATCATAATGGTGATAGGGACGGGCGTCGATCAGCTCGTCATAATCACCGATGAGCTCATGCGTGGCGGTGAGGCTGCGGCGTCGGCGGCCGGGCGCAGCATCAAGGAGAGGGCGGCGGAGGCTGCTGAGAAGGCGGGCGTGGGCAAGGTGTCCGCAACCTCCAGCAAGGTCTACCTGACCAGGCTCTCCAGGGCCTTCGTGATCATCCTTGGGGCGGCTGCGACCACGGCGGCGGCCATGCTGCCACTGCTGGTGATGGGATTTGGCGCTCTGACCGGATTCGCCCTGATCATCATACTGGGCGTAATCCTGGGAACGATGATCGCCCGTCCCGCTTACGGCAGGATCATAGGATACATCATGGCCCCGCACTGAAGGGGCATGCACTGAAGATATATTGAGCACCCCCCCCTGCGCAGGGCAGGGGGAGGTGCGCTCTTTCTATTTTGCCACCAATAAACGTAGCTATTTATCCCTTCAGAGGCTACAGCCAGCCCATCGGTGATCTCATGAACTTCGAGCATGTAGCCGGAAAGGATAGGGGCGAGATCAGGCTCTTTGCCCTGAGCACCTGCATCTGGTGCAAAAAGACCAGGGAACTGCTCTCTTCCATGGGCGTGGCCTTCGATTACATCTATGTTGACCTCCTCAGGGGAGAGGAGAGGGCCGAGGCAATAGCCGAGGTCAAAAAGTACAATCCCAGCATATCCTTTCCGACTCTGGTTGTCGGCGGAAAGAGCATCGTCGGACTGAAGGAAAAGGAGATTCGAGAGGCGATCGGCAAATGATAGAGGACTATGAGCCGGATGCGGCTGATGTGGAGAGACTCTACAGCAGCCTGGAGAGGGATGCGAAGGCTGGCGGATACAATCTCAATTCAGACAGGGATTTTGTAAAAGGGCTGGTCAGAGGGCTGCTCATCAACGAGAAGCGCTACGGATACCGGTCCTGCCCATGCCGCCTGGCCTCGGGGGTGAAGGAGGAGGACATGGACATAATCTGCCCCTGCGACTACAGGGACGAGGACATAACCGAGTTTGGGGCCTGCTACTGCGCCCTCTATGTCTCCGGAGCAGTGCTCTCCGGCGAGAGGGAGCTCGCGCCAATTCCGGATAGAAGGCCGCCCCAGGAGGGGGAGATGCGCAAAAAGCAGAAGGCCTTCGCCGATTTAGGGGCTGCCCTCAAGCCCTCACTGCCTGTGTGGAGGTGTACGGTCTGCGGCTACCTGTGCGCCCGGAACGCTCCGCCGGAGGTCTGCCCCATCTGCAAGGCGGGCAAGGAGAGGTTTGAGAGGTTTATTTGACCGATTCAAGCAAAAGGGCTGAGCTGCGGATCTCGGGCATGGTCTGTGCCGCCTGCTCGGCTGCCATTGAAAAGTCCCTCCAGAGGCTGGATGGGGTAGCCGAGGCCTCCGTCAACCTGGGATCGGAGACCGCGTCTGTGGTCTACGACCCTGAGAGGCTGCGCCTTTCAGACCTGGAAAGGGCTGTGCGGGATGCGGGCTACGATGTGATCGACGAGAAGGCCGTGCTCAGGATTGGTGGCATGGTCTGCGCCATGTGCGTGGCAGCACTGGAGAAGGCCCTCAGAAATCTGGACGGCGTCGTCGATGTGCGTGTAAACTTGGCCTCCGAGAAGGCCTACGTCACATACAATCCCGGGATGGTTGGCCTCGATGAAATGAAAAAGGCCGTGGAGGACACTGGCTACCAGTACCTGGGCCTGGCCGGGGAGGAGGCTCTGCCTGAGAGGGAGAGGGAGACCTTCGAAAAGGAGCAGGCGAACAGAAAGCGGCGCATCATAGCCGGCTTTGCCGCAAGCATCTTCCTCATGGCCATCATGTACCTGCCAGTGCATGAGATCCTGCCCATGCGTCTTTTGATGGGCATTCCCAATCTCATGGGCCTCTTCATGCTGGTTGTATCTCTGCCGGTCTTCGTCTACGTCAGCCGCCCCATCTTCCAGGCCGCACTGCGGGCTCTTCAGAACAGGAGCCTGGACATGGATGTGATGTACGGCATGGGAATCGGCGTGGCCTACGGCTCCAGCATCCTTGGCACATTCGGCATCGTCCTGACGCCAGATTTCATGTTCTATGAGACTGCGGTAATGCTGGCCGCCTTCCTTACATTAGGCCGCTATCTGGAGGCGGGGGCCAAGGGCAGGACCTCCGAGGCCATAAAAAAGCTCATCGGCCTGCAGCCCAGGACGGCAACCGTCCTCAAGGACGGCCGGGAGGTGGAGGTCTCTGTGGAGGAGGTCGCCGCCGGAGACCTTCTCCTCGTCAGGCCAGGCGAGAGGATCGCCGCAGATGGCATAGTGCAGGAGGGCGAAAGCTACGTTGACGAGTCCATGATCACAGGTGAGAGCCTTCCAGTCCTCAAGAGGCCGGGCAGCCCTGTGGTGGGCGGGACACTGAACAAAAATGGCTCTCTTCAGTTCTCTGCGACGAGGGTCGGCCGGGACACTGTTCTGGCCGGGATCATATCTCTGGTCGAGGAGGCGCAGGGCAGCCGGCCGGCTGTGCAGAGGATCGCAGACAGGGCGGTGGCCTACTTCATTCCCGCAATCATCACCATCGCAGCCGCATCATTTGCCTACTGGTACTTCGTGGCCAATAGCACACTTCTCTTCTCTGTAACCGCCCTCATCTCCGTATTAGTAGTGGCCTGCCCCTGTGCCCTGGGCCTGGCCACACCGACAGCCATCACAGTGGGCATAGGCCGGGGCGCAGAGCTGGGAATTCTCATCAAGAGCGGCGAAGCCCTGGAGGCCTCGGAGAAGCTGGATGTGGTGGCCTTCGACAAGACCGGCACTCTTACTGTGGGCCGGCCGGATGTGACAGATATCTTCGCCTCCGGCGTGGACGAGGAGCAGATGCTGCGCCTGGCAGCATCGGCTGAGAGGCCATCCGAGCACCCCCTGGCGGAGGCGGTTGTGCGAAGGGCGGAGGAGCGGGGGCTGGCCTTGATCCAGGCGGCAGACTTCGAGGCCCGGCCTGGCAAGGGCGTGCTGGCAAGGGTGGATGGGCGGAGCATTGTTGCCGGAAACAGGATGCTCTTTTCTGAGATCGGCATAGAGGCAGCCCCTGAGATTCTCGAGAGGGCAGCGGTATATGAGGCACAGGGGAGGACGGCCATGCTGGTAGCCATTGATGGCAGAGCATGCGGAGTTCTCGCCATCTCAGATCATCTGAAGGCCTCGGCTGAACAGGCTGTCTCGCTTCTGGGGAGGATGGGGCTGTCCCTCGTCATGATCACAGGGGACAATGCAGAGAGTGCTGCGGCAGTGGCCAGGCCGCTGGGAATCGAGCGGGTGCTGGCCCAAGTTTTGCCCGAGGACAAGTCCGGGGAGGTCAGAAGACTGCAGCAGGAGGGGCTGCACGTGGCCTTTGTGGGCGACGGCATAAACGACGCCCCGGCCCTCGCCCAGGCTGATGTGGGCATAGCCATAGGCAGCGGCACTGACGTGGCCATCGAGACCGGGGATATTGTGCTCATGAAGGACGACCTCCTGGATGCCGTGGCAGCCATACAGCTCGCCCGCAAGGTGATATCCAGGATCAAGCTGAACATCTTCTGGGCCTTCGCCTACAACGCCGCACTGGTGCCTGTGGCTGCGGGCGTGCTCTATCCGATCTACGGCATCACATTCAGGCCGGAGCTGGCGGGCCTGGCCATGGCGGCAAGCTCGGTCACTGTAATATCGCTCTCGCTGCTGCTCAAAAGGTATATACCGCCGGCACTGCGATATAGGATAGGAGATTCCGGGCGGACAGGAGTTTAAGATGCATAACTATTGTCCGGGGCAAACGGGAATATAAGGAGACAGAAGACTATGGCAATAGATCCGATATGCAAGATGGCTGTGGACGAGAAGACGGCTAAGCTGAAGAGCGAGTACAAGGGCAGGACATACTACTTCTGCGCGCCTGGATGCAAGAAGGCATTTGATGCCGATCCTGCAAAGTATGTCCAGGGATGACCCAAAAAATTTTTTGTGGTCGAGGTGCGCTCACCTTCTGCCCTCCTCTGCCATAACCCTCTTTTCAAGCTCCTCGACCTTCTGCTTCACCTCCGCCAGCAGCCCCTCCAGCCGCCTGAGGCGGGCATCATCATCCGGGGCGGGGCGAATGCCCAAACTTGACTTGCTGAGAAGCTCATCCTTGAACTCCTCCACTATGGGATTGTCCGACTCGCGAAATGTCCTCTCTTCAGGTCTTTTGGCCATGGTTCCTCACCTCAATAGGAATGATGGTAATTATACGACCTGAAGATATTTAAGCAGATCCTTGAGGATTCCTATAAACCCCGGCTCTAAAAGTATCGAAAAGTATATATACTAATAATACTATTAATTATTATGAATTATTTTGTTGGATGGGCATTTAAAACGGCAAGAGAGAATAAGAAGATGCCTGAGAATAGGCTATTGCAGATATCGGCTCTGATCGATTGGTCCCCAATCCGGAAGCGTCTTGATGAGATGTATAAAAACAAAACCGAGAGAGGTGGGCGTCCTAACTGCGATGTCATTGTGATGTTCAAGATCCTCATACTTCAGCAATGGTATGGTCTGAGCGACATTGAGGTTGAACGACAGATAGCTGGTCGCTTATCGTTTTTAGGAATCCTCTAGACAGTTAGTGCGAAAAATAAGGTTGAAGATGATCAAAGACGCTGGGCGCCTAGGTCTCCTGCTATGGCTGCTGGATTAACCGATCATATTTGGACAATAAAGGAACTTATGATGTTGGTAGCAGTTCCTGAGTTAACAACATGAAATGGGGAGACTACCCGCAAAGCCGAAATATTGAATAGTACAGAGCACCATCCTCCACGCCGTGAAGCCGATCTGCCCTCTCTCAGCCCTTCTTCTGCTCCTCTTCGCCCTCCCCTGCCCGGCGGCAGACAATAGCAACATCACCGAAGCCATGCACATATCCGACCCGGCCAGGTCATGGACGGCCTATGGCTTTTTAAACGACGCCGCGCATTACTACAGCATGGATGTGGAGGAGGGAGAGAGGATCCGCCTCTCACTCTTCAAGTCCGCCGACCCCGAAGAGGGGGATTTTCATCCGGCCCTGGTCCTTCTCGGACCGGGACTGCCGGAGAGCAGCGGACCCCTTCCCCGGCTTTCACTGCCGCCAGGGGCTTCGGAGCTGCGGGTGATGGCCGCGGAGGCGGGCGGGGCGGAGGATGCCGTCTATGAGCCCTTCGGCCCGAGCAGCCTCGTTGAGATCTCGGGGATCAATATAACCGCACCTGTCTCTGCCCGCTACTATGCGGCCGTATATAATAATGATAATAATACTACAGCCTCCGTCAGTGGAGCCTCCGGCCACTACGGCCTGGCAGTGGGCTACAAAGAGGAGGTCAGCTTCACAGACAGGATTATGACGCCACTGCGGCTGATATCGGTCTATCTCTGGGAGGGGCAGAGCCTGGCAATGATCCTCGTTCCTTACTTTGCAGCCGGGATCGTAGGCCTCTTCGTCTTCTGGCGCGGCTCCCGGCGCACCTCATTTCGCCTGGCTGGAACTCTGGCCGGATTCTTCTTCCTGGCCACCGCAGCCACCGTCCTAAACCAGATGGCCTTCAGCCTCATCCGCGCCCCCTTCGGCCCCGAGGCCTACATCACCCTGGCCATAGCCCTCTTAAACGTCCTGCTCGGAGTGGCCGCCATCAGGCTGGCGGCAGGAGAGGCAGGGATACTGCAGAGAGCGCTCATGGCGGTCCTTGGAACCGTAGCCCTCCTGGCCGGCTCGGGACTGGTGCTGGGGCCGCTCATGGCCATGGCATCGAGCTTTTTGCCCTCCCAGAGGGGAAGCATCTTGAACATGCGTGGATGAGGCACTGGCGCCGAAAAAAATGGAAAATTCTGGGACACATTTGGCTGGTCGACACCAGATGGCGAATCGTGGGATTACTCCTGGAGCCTGTCTCAGGGCGAGAGCTTACGCCGTTACATTTGCCAGGGAACTTATGTTGGAAACTATCTCAGGTCGATCTATCATGTAAGGGGCCAATTCATCTCCCCCGCCTAAGGGTCTTCTTGGCCCCTTAACCGATGGGATATAAGAGCTGGCTCGCTTCTTTACTGCACTGCGCTCTTCACCTCCTCTACAATCTTGTCTATGATGCTCTTCTCCTTCTCGGTCTGCTTCTTTCTCTCCTCTCCCCACTCAGCCGCCAGGGCCTCCAGCAGCTGCTTCTGCCTCTCATTGAGGGCCGTGGGCGTCTTGATCCTGACAGTGACATGCAGGTCGCCAGAGCCGATGCCCTGCAGTCTGGGCATGCCCTTGCCCCTCAGCCGGAAGACTGTGCCTGTCTGAGTTCCCGGCGGAATTTTGATCTTGGCCCGGCCGCTGAGGGTTGGCACCTCCAGCTCGGCACCCAGTGCGGCCTGAGTGAAGCTTATGGGGACATCCAGGAACAAATCACTTTCAGCACGCTGGAACTTAGGATGGGGCAGTACATTTATGACCACATACAGGTCTCCGCTCTCCCCCTCAGGACCGGCGGAGTCTCCCTGGCCTCGCAGCTTGAGGTGCTGGCCGTCCTCGACTCCCGGCGGGATCTTGATGCTGATCTTCCGGGTCTTTCTCACCCGTCCAGATCCACTGCAGTCTCCGCAGGGATTTGTGATGATCTGCCCCCGCCCGCCGCATTTGGGGCAGGGCGAGGAGGTGACCATCTGCCCGAATGGGGTGTTCTGGGCGCGGGTGATCTGCCCGGAGCCGTGGCAGTTGCTGCAGACCGAAGGTGAGGTGCCCGGCTTGGCGCCGCTGCCCTGGCAGGTGGAGCAGTTCTCTGTGCGCGGAACCTCGATCGTCGTCTCGAGGCCGGCCGCCGCCTGCTCCAGTGTGATCTGGATGTCATAGCGCAGGTCCCGCCCCCGCGTATGGCCGCGGCCCCGCCCGCCGCCTCCGAAGAACATATCGAAGATGCTGTCTCTGCCGAAGCCGAATCCGCGCAGCAAATCCTCGAAGTTCACGCCCCTGAAGAGGTCCTCCTGCGAGTACTGGCTGTTGATTCCGGCATGGCCGAACTGGTCGTACTTCTGCCTCTTCTCGGCATCGGAGAGGACGGCGTAGGCCTCGGAGATCTCCTTGAACCTCTCTTCTGCGTCCGGCTCACTCGACCTGTCCGGATGGTACTTCATGGCGAGCCTGCGGTAAGCTGCCTTGATGTCCCTCTCGCTGGAATCCCTGGCAACTCCCAGTACATCGTAGTAGTCCTTCTTGTCGGGCATGATCTACAGTTCCTTTCCTTCCCATCTACTTTTTGTCGTTTACTACCTCGTAGTCGGCATCAACTGTCGGGCCCTGCTCGCTCTGGCCTGATGACTGGCCGCCGCTCTGGCTCTGGGCCTGCTGCTGAGCCTGAGCCGCCTTCTGGTACATGGCTGCAGACAGCTCGTATATGGAATTTTGCAGGGCCTCGGTCTTGGCCTTGATCTCGGAGATCTCGCCACCAGTTTGGGCGTTCTTGAGGTCGGCAATGGCCTTCTCTATCTTCTCCTTTTGTTCAGCCGTTGCCACATCCCCCGCCTCCTTGAGCATCTTCTCCGAGCTGTAGATGAGGGAGTCGGCGGCATTCTTGACCTCGATCTCCTCCTTCCGCTTCAGATCTTCAGCGGCAAACCTCTCCGCATCCTTGATCTTGGCCTCGATCTCTTCCTTGGAGAGCTTGTGTGGGGCAGTGATGGTCATGTTCTGCTCCTTCTTGGTGGCCAGGTCCTTGGCGGATACATGAAGTATGCCGTTGGCATCGATATCGAATGTGACCTCGATCTGCGGAATGCCCCTTGGTGCGGGAGGAATTCCCACCAGTGTGAACCTGCCCAGTGAGACATTGTCTTTTGCCATGGGCCTCTCACCCTGCAGCACATTGATCTCCACGCTGGTCTGGTTGTCTGCTGCAGTGGTGAATATCTGGCTCTTCCTTGTGGGGATGGTGGTGTTCCTCTCGATCAGCCTGGTGGTGACGCCTCCCAGGGTCTCGATTCCGAGGGAGAGTGGTGTGACGTCCAGTAGCAGAAGGTCCTTGACCTCGCCGCCCAGCACTCCGGCCTGAATGGCTGCTCCCATGGCCACGCACTCCATGGGGTCCACGCCCCGCTCGATGTCCCTGCCCATGAAGCTCTTTACAAACTCCTGGACCACGGGCATGCGGGTGGGGCCGCCGACCAGTATGATCTTGTCGATATCCGACTTCTCCAGCTTGCTGTCATTTAATGCCTGGATCATGGGGCCGCGGCAGCGCTCTATGACATCAGCCACCAGCTCATCCAGCTTCGAGCGGGTGAGGGTCATGGAGAGGTGTTTGGGGCCGCTGGCGTCGGCTGTGATGTAAGGCAGATTGATGTTGGTCTGCAGTACGCTGGACAGCTCGATCTTGGCCACCTCCACCGCCTCCCTCAGCCTCTGCATGGCCATGGAGTCGCGGCGCAGGTCTATGCCGGAATCGGCCTTGAATTTGTCGAGGACATAGCTTAGCAGCCTCTCATCCATATCCCTGCCGCCCAGCTGAGTGTCACCGGAGGTGGACCGGACCTCGAAGACCCCTTCGCCGATCTCCATGATGGTGACATCCAGCGTGCCGCCGCCCAGGTCGAAGACCATTATCTTGTGCTCGCCCGACTTATCCAGGCCGTATGCCAGGGCCGCTGCCGTGGGCTCGTTGATTATCCTGACTACATCCAGGCCGGCGATGGTCCCCGCATCCTTTGTGGCCTGCCTCTGATTGTCATTGAAGTAGGCCGGGACGGTGATCACAGCCCTGTCCACAGTGTCGGCCAGATATGTCTCTGCATCCGTCTTGATCTTGCGCAGGATCTGGGCGGATATATCCTCCGGGCTGTACTCCTTTCCGAAGACCTTTACCTTGTAGTCGGTTCCCATCTTGCGCTTGATGCCTGTGATGGTGCCCTCCGGGTTGGTGACCGCCTGCCTTTTGGCAGGCTCGCCAACCAGCACCTGCCCGTCTTTGGTAAAGGCTACATAGGAGGGGAACGCCTTGCCACCAATGCTCGTTCCTTCTGCGCTGGGAATAATGACAGGCCGGCCGCCCATCAGAACAGCAGCCGCTGAGTTGCTGGTTCCAAGGTCAATGCCGATAATTTTTGACAAGATCTCATCTCCTGAATTAATTTTTAAACTTACTCCTTGACTACTGCCACCTTTGCGAAGCGGAGGACATGGGAGTTATAGAGGTAGCCCTTCTGAATCTCTTCGGCCACCATCCCCGCCTCCAGGTCATCCCTTTGCACCTGAAAGAGAGCCTCATGACGGTAGGGATCGAACTTGCAGCCCTTGGCGGCTATGGGCACCAGGCCTTCTGCCGACAGTATATCGAGCAGTTGATTGTAAAGTACCCGGCTGCCCTCATCATGCTTTGCCGCCTGCTCCAGGCTATCCAGTACGGGAAGAAGCTTGGCGATGAGCTTTTCCGAGGCGTACTTCATATGCTCCTCCCGGTCCTTTGCCGCCCTCTTCATGACGTTTTCCAGCTCCGCCCGGCAGCGCATCAGCTGGTCGAGCCTTTCATCCGCGAGGCTCCGGGCAGAGGAGAGCTGCTCTGAGAGCTCCTCGATGCTGGCGCTGGCATCACAACGGCCCGGTCCGCCATCCATAGCCTCATTTGAAGCATGCGATTCGGCTCCTGAAGCCTCCGCTTTATCGTCGGATCTTCCTTCCGCATCTGCCATAAGCTCCACTCCGAAGTCAGTTATAGAGTAGACCGGGCCGGCTTTGCCGGCACACGATCCGTTCCTCTCAGGCCTCAGTAGTGAGGCATGGGCATCTGGGGCATGGTGTAGTCATGCGGGCTCTGGCCGGGCCTGGGCTTCATCTCCTCCTGCTTGGCTGCGATGACGTCGTCGACCCGCAGGACCATAGTAGCCGCTTCGGTTGCCGACTTGATGGCCTGGGTCTTGACCCGCAGGGGCTCAACCACTCCCTGGGCCAGCATATCCGCCGGCTCTCCGGAGGCTATGTCCAGGCCGAAGTTCTTCCTGCCCTGGCCGCTGCTGGCACGGAGAGCTGCCAGGCTGTCTAGCGGATCGAATCCCGCATTCTCTGCCAGGGTGAGGGGAATGGCCTCGACTGCATCGGCAAAAGCCCGGATGGCCAGTTGCTCCCTGCCCTGCAGGGTGGAGGCATACTGCCGCAGATTTTCAGCCACGGCGATCTCCGGAGCGCCTCCGCCGGGGACTATCTTTCTGGAGCGTATGACGTCCAGCACCACATTGAGGGCGTCGTCCACTGCCCGCTCCATCTCCTCCAGGAACTGCTCGGAGACGCCGTGCAGTATGATGGACACGGCTTTTGCCTTCTCGCAGCCCTCCACGAAGATCATGTGCTTGTCCTTGCCGATCTTCCTCTCCTCCACAAGAGCCGCCGATCCCAGGTCTCCCGGTGAGACTGTCATGATATCGCCCACCAGCCGGGCTCCAGTGGCCAGCGAGAGCATCTTCATGTCCTCTCTGCTGACCCGGCGGACAGCCAGGATGCCGAGCCTTGCCAGATAGTTCTGTGCGGCAACGCCAATGCCCTTTTCGCAGAAGATTACATTAGCGCCTGCCTTGACTGCAGCATCGATCTGAGATCTTATGACCTTCTCCTCGCCCTCTTTGAATGTGGTCAGTCCGCTGGCCTCGTTGATGGTGATCTTTGCATCGGTGTCCAGCTTCTTCAGCTCAAGAGTTCCCTCCAGGAGCAGTATCCTTGCCTGTTCGATGCGCTTTGGCATCTCCAGTGAGGTTCTCTCCTTTTCCACCACTATGCCGTAATTGATGAATGAATCCTCAATCCTGCCGCCTGAAATGAGCACAGTCTTGATGTTCTCCTCGATGTCCTTGCCCTCAAAGCCGGCCACTGCACGCGCCGCGTCCACTGATATCTGGGATAGCCTGTCCATGGCAATCTCTATGCCCTTTCCCCGCATAGCCGTCTGGGCTACTTTCAAAAGGGCGCTATCGTCGCCAGAGATATCAATGGCCATATCAGCGAGGACGCTCTGGGCCCGGGCGGCAGCCTGCTTGTATCCCCGCACAATAACTGTAGGGTGGACATCCTGATCAAGCAGAGCCTCCGCCTTCTCCAGTAGCTTGCCGGCAATGATCACGGCTGTCGTGGTGCCGTCGCCGATCTCATCATCCTGAGCTTTGGCCACCTCCACTATCATCTTGGCCACTGGATGCTCTATATCCATCTCCCGGAGGATGGTTGCCCCATCATTGGTTATGGTTGCCTCTTCTCCGGATATCAGCATCTTGTCCATTCCCTTGGGGCCAAGAGTGGTCCGGACAGCCTCTGCAATAGCCTTTGCAGCCAGAATGTTCTTTCGCTGCGCATCTTTGCCAGTCTCTCGTTTACTTCCTTCCTTCAATATAATTACCGGAACGCTGCTCAAACCTGCCAAACCTGTAGGCCTCCCAGAACATTTTTCATAATACCAGTTTGAAGTTCTATATAAAGGATTCGCATGACCTCATAGCATATAGCCTTGCCTGTGTATAGTCAATATAGGAAGATCTATATAGTCCTCAACCAATTCAGGCAACATAGCAGTAAAACCGAGAGAAGAAAGCAGCAAAAATCCAAAGTGCGCTCAAGCCTGATGGTGGGGGGCCGTAGGGGATCATAAAATAGAGCATAAGGGATATGCAGTGACTTCGAAGATCATATCGAGCAATCTGAACCTCTGGTACGGGGAGAAGCATGCACTCAAGAATATATCTCTGGAGATTCCCGAAAAGAAGATCACATCTCTTATCGGGCCCTCCGGCTGCGGCAAATCCACATTTATCCGCTGCCTGAACAGGATGAACGATCTGGTCTCTGGCATTCGCATCGAAGGCCAGGTCCTTTACGACGATATCGATATCTATGGAAAAGATGTGGATGTGGTGGAGCTACGAAAGAGGATAGGAATGGTCTTCCAGAAGCCCAATCCCTTTCCAATGTCCATTTACGATAATATTGCCTACGGCCCCAGGATTCACGGCTTAAAGAACATCGACCGGATTGTGGAGCGCAGCCTGAAGGATGCCGCCCTCTGGGAGGAGGTCTCGGAGAGGCTGGACCAGCCCGCTCTGGGCCTCTCCGGCGGCCAGCAGCAGAGGCTGTGTATCGCCCGAACCATGGCCATGAAGCCGGATGTCATATTATTCGATGAGCCGTGCAGCGCTCTGGATCCGATTTCCACAGGGAAGATCGAGAGCCTCATGGAGGGCTTGAAGGACAACTACACCCAGGTGATCGTCACCCACAATATGCAGCAGGCCGCCAGGATCTCCGACTGTACTGCCTTCTTCCTGCTGGGAGAGCTGATAGAGTTTGGGCAGACGAAGAGGATCTTCGAGGTGCCTGCCATGAAGAGCACTGAAGACTACATTACGGGAAGGTTCGGCTGAAGAGGAAGGATGAGCCCCTATCGAGAGCGCTATCATAGAGACCTGAAGGAGATGAAAAACCTCACCAAGGGCCTGGCGGACAAGGTCGGAGCTGCCATAGATCAATCTGTGACAGCCCTGCAGGATTCGAACGCCGACATGGCCAGAGAGGTCATTAAGAACGATCAGGAGATGGACGATCTCAGCCTAAAGATCGAGAACCTATGTATGGAGCTATTAGCCCTGCAGCAGCCCATGGCCAAGGATTTGAGGAGCATCATTGGCATACTCAAGATCGGCATCGACCTGGAGAGGATCGGAGACCTCGCTGTAGATGTGGCCAGGGTCACAGTGCAGTCGCAGAACAAAATCCAGATAACCAAGCTGGAGTTCATACCCCGCATGGCCGAAATATGCGAAAAGATGCTCGACCAGTCCATGGTGGCACTCACGAACAGCGACCCGGATATGGCCCGGCAGATCACCAAATGGGATTACGATATAGACGGGCTTTACGTCAAAGCCAGAGACAAGCTCCTCAAGATCATCATCGAGCGGCCTGACGTAATCACAGAAGGCACGTCTCTGCTCATGGTCAACCGTCATCTGGAACGCACGGGAGATCATATTTGCAACATCTGCGAGGCCATCATTTACATGGTGGAGGCAAAGAGAGAGCATCTTAATTAGCCTGATCATTGAATCGATCTGAATCAATATGAGCTAAGCGACATAAAGGGATCTCATGGATACGAGAAAGGTACAGAGGACCGGCAAGTCCACATTCATCGTCTCCCTTCCCAAGAGCTGGGCGACTAAGAATGGCATCTCCGCTGGCTCAATCATCTACATCAATCAGGGCGATAACGGAGCCCTCACACTGTCCACTGACAGATCTGAGAGGGACCTGCGGGCCCGGCTGGATATAGGCGACAAGGTCGGCGACCATCTGATCAGAGACATCATCGGATGCTATGTAGGCGGCTACAGGACAATAGAGGTGACTGCCGGGCATATGTCCTCCATGCAGAAGAAGGATCTGCATCAGATCGTCAACAAGCTCATCGGACCTGAGATTTTAGAGGAGACTATAAACAAGGTGGTAATTCAGGATCTGCTCAGCTCTGAGGAGCTTCAGTCTGAGAGGGCGCTGAAGAGGATCAAGACTGTGGTCAAATCCATGATAACCGACTCCTTTGCCAGCCTGCTCAATAAGAGCGATGAGCTGGCCATGGATGTCATCCAGAGGGACAACGATGTGGACAGGCTCAACCTGCTCATCTCCCGCCAGTTCACCGAGATCCTCAGGTCGGGGTCGGTAAGGCAGGAGACGCTCAATCCCATAACCGCCTTCAACTACATGCAGGCGGCATCCAATCTGGAGAGGATCGCCGATCACGCCCACCGAATAGCAGAGATCGCCAGCCAGAAGAGCTACAACCTGCCGGAGAGCCTGAAGGAGGAGCTATCGCACATGGACGATCAGATCTGTACCCTGATTGACGACTCCATAACCAACCTGATCCAGACCAACTCCAACAAGGCTAATGAGCTGATAGACAGGATCGGGGATATCAAGAAGAGCACAGGGGGCATTGCCAGGTCGTCAGACAGCAACGACAAATCCGAGCTGCTTGTCAGGCTCATTTTGGCCAGCAGCCTGGAGCGCATGCTCGACTATATCAGGAACATCGGTGAGCTGACCATAAACCTCAGCCACGCCACAAGATCTGAAGAATAGGCGATGCTCGAACTGCCTCCTCATTCATTTATTATCTCCCTGAATGTTTTGAACCTGCCCAGCTCGATGAACTCTACATCCAGGCTCTTTGTATCCAGCACAGCCACGCTGGAGCGGCCTGTCAGGTAGCCCCAGATCTCGCCGGGGTTGACCAGGAGAGTCCTGCCGTGCCTGGTGGCCTCGGGGCGGTGGTTGTGGCCGCGTACGACGACATCGTAGAGCTGGGAGGCGACCACAGCTTTGACCAGCGCCTCCTCTGTGCCGTGCAGCATTGCCATATTCAGTCCGTCCGCCTCGAACTCGCCGAAGTCGCCCAGATACTCGCCGCCAACCCTTGCGAACTCACGAGCCAGGCCGACCCGATCGCCGTCGTTGTTGCCGTAGACCAGCTTCATGGGAACGCCAAAGCCCTCAAAGGTGTAGCAGTTGCCCGATCCGATCATGTCTCCGGCAAAGAGGGCCATCTCTACGCCTCTTTTAGAGAGCGCCAGGATGGCATCTTTTACTCCCTGAATGCTGTCATGAGCATCGGACATAATTCCTATCAACATAAAATCACAATCAAATGTTAGGGCTGAACGCCAGCTTAAAATGGTTGCGCCCTGAATTTGGTTCGGCTTATTGATGTCGTATCGGGGCAGACCTGCCCCGCCACACAGGTCTTTCTGTCGAAGGGCTTAAGTATAAGGAATACCTGGTAGCGAGAGGCCCGCCTTAACTCAGCCTGGTAGAGTGCGCGGCTGTAGTATGTTCCGCACCGATGAGGTGCTACGCGCAGTCACCGCGATGTCCCCGGTTCGAATCTGGGAGGCGGGATCTGCTGTGTCCGGATGGTGTAGTGGCCCATCATGAAAGCCTGTCGAGCTTTCGACCCGGGTTCGAATCCCGGTCCGGGCGTTTAAATAAAAATAGAAATATGGCTAGCAGCAGCCACAGCCCGTATCCTCATCCGTTCCGTGATTATGGTAGCAGCCGTTGTGATCATGATTGGAGCTGCTGTGATCGTGATCGCAGGTATCAGCATTGGCGCATGCGCTGCAGGCGGATGGCTCATCCTCCGGGCCGCGAATGACGAAGCCCCGCTCAACTCCGTCATCTATGTAATCAATTACAGTCTCGCTGAGAAGCTCGGCCTCCTTTGGGTCCATGTGAATCTTGATGCCCCTGCTCTCGAAGATCATGTCCTCCTCTTCAGGATCGCCCAGGCCGAGGCCGTAGGACGCCCCAGAGGGATCAATGCCAGCCAGGAACATGCGAACTACCTTGCCCGCTGCCAGGCTCTTTTGAATGCTATCTGCCGCTGCCGCGGTAATCTCAATCATTATCGACACTCCGAAGATAGTACTGCGCAAAACACGTATTTAAACTATACCTGGTAGAGGTTTTATCAGAGAAAAGGGATAAGGGTACGATCATGGGCGTTGATTTGGGAGAGCTCTTCAAACGGGAGAGGATCGAGATTGAGGACCTATCAGGCAAGTGGGTAGCTGCGGATGCCTTCAATATGCTTTACCAGTTCCTGGCCATTATCCGGCAGAAGGACGGCACGCCGCTAATGGACAGCCAGGGAAGGGTCACATCACATCTATCAGGGCTGCTCTACAGAACAGCCAATTTGATGGAGGCGGGAGTTAAAGTGGCGTTCGTCTTTGATGGAAAGCCATCACAGCTCAAGATGGGCACGCTGGAGCAGAGGGGCGAGGTGAGAGAGAGGGCCGCAGCCGCCTGGAAGGAGGCCCGCGCCACAGGCCAGGACGGCTTCAAGTACGCCCAGGCTGCATCATGCATCAGCTCAGAGATACTCGATGACGGAAGGAGGCTTATCTCCGCAATGGGGCTCCCCGTCATCCAGGCCCCTTCCGAGGGTGAGGCCCAGGCTGCCCACATGGCGGCGCGGGGAGATGTGGGCTATGCCGGCAGCCAGGACTATGATGTCCTGCTCTTCGGCGCACCCCTGGTTGTCAGAAACCTGGCCATCACCGGCAAGAGGAAGCTGCCCAGGAAGAACATCTATGTTGATATTCAGCCGGAGATAATCGATCTCAATCGCAGCCTCATGGAAAATGGCATCAGCCGAAAGCAGCTCGTCGAGATCGGCATCATGTGCGGCACCGACTACAACTGCGGCCTCTCCCGTGTTGGCCCCAAGACGGCTCTCAGGCTCATAAGGGAGAAGGGAGACCTGGAGGCTGTGCTTGCCGATAGAGACGATAGGATTGAGAACTTCCAGGAGATCAGAGAGCTCTTCCTGCATCCGGATGTCACCGACGATTATGAGATCAAGATGAAAAAGCCTCGCGTCGATGAGATTGTCTCATTTCTTGTAGAGGAAAGGGACTTCGACAGAGAAAGGGTGGAGAAGACCGCAACCAAACTGGAGGAGGCATATAAGCGTGGACAGAGTACCCTCGACCGATGGCTCTAGCCCATATGGCTATGACATCGACTGGCAGAAGGCCGCAGATTTCATTAAAAAGAGCGGAGCCTCTCGGATCGGCCTGCAGGCCCCGGAGGGGCTAAAGAGGGCGCTGCCCGCCTTTGCCGCCCGCATAGAGGAGGAGACAGGGGCAGAGGCCATCATCTCTGCAGACCCCTGCTTTGGAGCATGCGACGTAGATACCGAGCTCTGCCACGAGGTTGACCTAATGCTTCATATCGGCCATGCAGAGCTGGGCGCAGAGATGGAGAAAGCTCCGCAAAACGTCATCTTCCTGGAGGCCGCCATGCGCGCGGACCTGCACGAAATAGCGGAGAAGGCCTGCAGGGCTCTCAGGGCCAAAACCATCGGGGTCTGCACCACCATTCAGCATGTCCATAAGATCGATCAGGCGGTCCTGGCCCTCAAAGAGCATGGCATCAGGGGTTTGATCGGCCCTGCCGGAGGAAGGATCAGATATCCGGGGCAGGTTTTGGGATGCTCCTACGCCTCGGCGAGTGTACTGGATGCTGAGGAGTATCTCTTCATCGGCACGGGCCGGTTTCATCCCCTGGGCATGGCTTTAGCCACGGGAAAGAGGGTGGTCGCCGCAGATCCGGTTACAGGGGATGTGGAGGAGATCGACACAGATCCCCTCCTGCGCAGCAGGTTCGCAGCCATCTGCCGGGCCGGGCAGGCGTGCAGCTTCGCCGTCCTGGTCTCCAGGAAGCCCGGTCAGAAGAGGATGAAGCTCGCAGAGAGGATCAAGGCCATGGGGGTGGCTGCAGGAAAGGAGATGTTCCTGGTCTACCTGGAGGACATAGAGCCGGACAGACTGCTAAATCTGGGAGCTGAGGCGGCGGTCTGTACCGCCTGTCCCCGTGTAGCATTGGATGACGCCGCAAAGTACAGGATCGCCGTTTTGACGCCGCCTGAGTTTGAGATAATGCTGGGCAAGAGGAGATGGGAGGATTATAAGTTCGACGAGATCGAAACTGAATGAGATCGAACTTTAATAACTCAAAAGCAACTCTGCTGGGAAAGGCAATCATCCAAGATCCTTAAATCAATCGAATCAACTATAGATAGAAGAAAAGGAGAGAATAGAGATGAAGGCAATTGGAATTGTGGGAAGTCCGAGAAAGAACGGCAACGTCGACACGCTGGTCCAGACAGTTCTGGAGGGAGCCAGCCAGGCAGGATATCAGATCTCGAAGTATATCCTCAATGAGATGAAGTATTCTGGCTGTCAGGGCTGCGATTACTGCAAGACGCATGACCACTGCCGGCTGGACGATGATGTCTCAAAGCTGCTGCGCGAGATCGCGGATGCCGATGCAGTTGTTTTCGGCTCTCCCATTTACTTCTACCTATTCACAGGGCAGTTCAAGCTCATGCAGGACAGGATGTATTCATTGATAGACTTTGAATTCAAGCCGCGCATAAAGCCCGGAAAGAGGGCTGTAATCATCACCAGCCAGGGCGATCCCGACATCAGCGCATATGCAAAAGCAGCTGATGATTTTGCAGAGACGCTGAAATTACTGGGATTTGATGTCAGAGAGATAATCCGCATGGCTGACGGGAACTCGAAGAACGCCGCCAGCGAGAGAAAAGACCTGCTGGAGAGGGCCAGATCCGTTGGAGCGGCCCTTTGAACAACTGCATCGGGCTGCTTGCGGCGCTGAACTCACCGGTGCTCCACCCATCGCCACAAGCAGGCCGAAACCGAGGAGGCGGATCTATGGAAGCAAAGATCGTATATTTCGAAGAGGGCGGACCGGAAAACACGGGGGCTGTATTCAACCTGGCACTGCAGAGATGCAGCCCCGGCGATATCCGCAAAATAGTGCTGGCATCTACAACAGGGGAGACGGCAAAAAGGGCTATGGATTTTTTTGGAGATAATAATATTAAATTGGTCGTAGTGCCTCATCAGCATGACTTTCACAGGGAGAAGAATGCATTTCCCGAGGAGCTGGCCCGTTCCCTGAGAGAGCGCGGGCATCATGTGCATTTCGCAACTATGCTCTTTCACACCGATGAGTTCTACGGCACAGGCAATGCCACCATCATGGCCAACCTGCTCCGCTGCTTCTGCCAGGGCGTTAAGGTCTGCTTTGAGATAGTCCTCATGGCCACGGACGCGGGCCTGCTGGCCGGCGGAGAGAGGGTGATCGCCGTCGCCGGGACCGGCAGGGGAGCCGACACGGCACTGGTGATGCAGGCAGCCTCCACCCAGCACCCCTGGAGGCTCAAGGTCGATGAGATCCTCTGCAAGCCGCTAAATCCGCTCAGCATCGATGAATTGCGGGAGAGGATGACGAAAAGATAGAGCATGGAGGCATTCCAGATCCTCAAACGCATCAACGCTCAGGAGGGCTTTTCAGTCGCCTGCCATGCTACTCCACAGGCTTCTCTTCAGGAAGCTACCCTCGACATTGCCTTCCATCTCAAGAAACATCCTGTAGGGCACGGCGAATGTTAGCACTTCCTTTCCAAGGATGCCTCTGACGGTCTTCCTGGCGCTGATGTCGGTCAGCCCCAGCACCGCCCTCTGGCTCTCCGATGCCGCCTCCCGGTAGGCGTAGATGCCTATCTGATGGCATCCGGCAGCCGAGGGAAGTATGACGTTGTCATTTCCCGCTCTGCCGTAGCTCGCCAGTGCGATCAGGGCGGAGATCTGGTCGGCGTTGGCCACGAAGGTCACCAGAACAGGCTTTTCATCCTCAGACAGAGAGGAGAGCGGCTTGAAGATGACGTACTTCGCTGGCACATCTATCGCCGGGAGGCTCTCCAGGAACTTCTCCACAAGCTCCGGGCTCTTTTTAAAGCCCTCTCCCCTCAGGAAATGCTCTGCCATCTCCTTATTCCTGATCTTTTCCACGCCCTCGATCATCTCCCTCTTGCCGGAGGACTCAAGCCCCGATGAGAGGAAGTACTTGAAGGCCTCAATCCCGCCGAGGGGGAAGTTTTCATACTGCCTGCCGAAGCCCAGCCCCATGCCGCCGCCAAAGCAGCCGAATGTTGTCCTGCTGAAGGCAGCACTCTTTCCCCTGGCCGCAACCTGGGCGAAGAGGCTCATGATGCAGCCGGCTCCAACTCCCTTGAACTGCATGGCACCTTGGGGCAGGGAATCGCTCCAGAGGGTGGCCACGGGCTCAAACTTCAGTTTCAACGACTCAGCGATTTTGCTCTTCATAGACAATCCCCGTTCCATCTATCCGTATATTTTCCTGGTTTTATATGAGGATTCCTATAAACCTCTGCCCTGGAAGTATCGAAAAGTATATATACTAGTATTACTATTAATTATTATGAATTCTTTTGTTGGATGGGCATTTAAAACGGCAAGAGAGAATAAGAAGATGCCTGAGAATAGGCTATTGCAGATATCGGATCTGATCGATTGGTCCCCAATCCGGAAGTGTCTCGATGAGATGTATAAAAACAAAACCGAGAGAGGTGGGCGTCCTAACTGCGATGTCATTGTGATGTTCAAGATCCTCATACTTCAGCAATGGTATGGTCTGAGCGACCTTGAGGTTGAACG
>JAGPMN010000060.1 GCA_018052825.1 Methanothrix sp. | reverse complement strand
GAGAAGGTGTACAACAAGAAGAGGCTGCATTCAGCTCTTGGCTATAGATCTCCGGAGAAGTTCGAAATGGAGGTTGCTTTAAATACTGTTGCTTAACTATTTGTCTACTATCAGGGGTGCAGTCCACAGGAACTCTTGACTTTTCCATATTACAAAACTCAAACCTATTAGAGGGTCACGACCCATTCGGACATGCTACATCTAAGAATCGAGGCTTTGGACCTCTTTTGCCCATTTTGCTACACCCCATGTAGCATATATGAATAGGTTATATAAATAACAGCCTATTGCAGATTCACGACCCGGTTCAGAGGGGAAAAAGATAAAAAATATACCATCTAATGCGCAAAGGCAGCCGTCGGATCTTGTAGGCCCGGCTGGAACCCAGGGGAGCGCATGCCAGATCCATGAAGATAGTTCAGATATCCCCCTATTTTCCACCCCATGTCGGAGGGGTGGAGTATCATGTCAAAGAGCTTGCGGAGGGCCTCTGCCGCCGGGGCCATCAGGTCAGCGTCGCCTCCTCCTGCGGCAGAAGGAGCCGGGACTTCGACTTCATTTCCATACCCAGCGTCGACCTCTTTTATTCGCCCATACCTCTAAGGCTTCCCAGTCTGCAGGCGGATATATATCACAGCCACATCCCAAGCCCCCTTTTTGCCTACCTTCTCAGGGGAGCCCGGCCTCAAGTGGTGACATATCACAATGACGTTGTGGTTCCGAGAGATGTAAACGGCTTTGCTCTGCCCGGCCCTCTGGCCGGCACTCTGGAGAGGATCGCCTCCAGGATGGTGGAGCCGATTTTGGAGGAGGCGCAGGCAATAGTTGCCACCACTAAAAGCTATGCTGAGACATCTCCAACTCTCAGGCGGCACCTGGACAAGGTGAGGATAGTGCCCAATGCAGTGAACCTCTCCCTCTACCCTCGGGTAGAGGAGAAGGGCAGATATGTGCTCTATGCCGGAAGGATTCTCAATTACAAGGGCGTCGGCAATCTGCTCTATGCCATGAAGGAGGTGCAGCAGAGCGCTCCGGACCTGGAGCTGGTTCTTGTGGGGGAGGGATACGATCGCCCCAGGCTGGAGAGGACGGCTGCAGCTCTTGGCGTGAGAGCAAAGTTCACAGGACGGCTGGAGCGAAGCATGTTTATAGACACAATCTCCCGTGCTGAGGTGCTGGTGCTGCCCACCCAGAGCCGCCTGGAGGCCTTCGGGATAGTGCTGCTGGAGGCAATGGCCTGTAAGACACCGGTTCTGGCCTTCGACACTCCCGGAGTAAACGAGGTGGCCCGGTGCGGAGGAATGGTCTTTTCCAGCCGGAAGGAGCTGAGGGACAGGATACTGCAGATGCATGAAGATGAGCCTCTCAGAAAGCTGCTGGGAGAGAGAGGGCGGCGGGCGGTGGAGGAGAGATACTCCTGGAGCTGTGCTCTTGATATGATGGAGTCCGTCTATCGCGATGCTGCCGAAAGAAACTGAATAAAGGATCAAAGGGTCTGAGCTGAGGATCGGAACTTGAGCTTTAACCTGAAGGATGATAAGTTAAGGGCGGCGCTTCTGGCTACTTTGATGAGCCTGGCCTCAATAATATTTATATTATTATATTATGAGTCGAACTTAAGCTGGGAGACCTTCTCCCGTGTGCAGGCAAGATTCCTTGCTCTGGGACTGGCGTTGCATATGTTTTCCTGGATATTCTACGCCCTTCGGCTCCAGAGGCTGGCATCTCTGGCCGGCCATGAGATCAGCTTCAAGCTCTCTCTTATCTCCACATTAGCCTCCAACTTTCTCGCTGCCCTCACCCCGTCCTCTGCTGGTGGTGAGCCTCTGCGCATCAAGATCCTGGCCGATGACGGCATGGGCTACGGCAGCGCAACAGCCGTGGCCGTGGGCGAGAGGCTGCTGGACTGCATATTTTTTATGGGGGCTCTTGCCTTCCTGCTTGTGTTCTCCAACTTTCTGACGGGATTCGGGCTGAAGGTTGGGGCCTTCTTCTTTGTGCTGCTAATCCTCCTATTCGGATTTCTCTGGCAGCTTGTCAGCCGCCCTGACAGGATTGCCTACGTCATGGAGTGGCTGAAGAGAAAGACCGGCAACAGGCCGATTGTCTTCTCGCTGGAGAGAGAGATTTGCCTGTTCCGCCATGCGGGAATCAACCTTGCAAAAGAGACCCTTCGCTGCACTCCTCACATGGCTCTTCTGACAGCTCTCATCTGGATATGCGACTTTCTGGTGCCCTCCGCCCTGCTCATGGGAATGGGGGCGGAGCCCAACTATCTTCTATCCGTTACCGCCCAGACCATACTGGCAATCATTGCCATCCTGCCACTCACACCGGGAGGAAGCGGAGTTGCGGAGCTGTCCATGGGCATTCTCTATTCCAAGTTCGTGCCGCCAGTATTGCTCGGGCCGCTGGTGATTCTCTGGCGGGCTGCCACCTATTTCTCCAATATCATTGTCGGGGCGGCCTTTGCCGGGGCGTCCATCAACGGCATGACGAAGAAGGAGAAGGCAAAGGGCTGAAAGGCTCTGTACCTATCCTGCGGCCACGAGCAGCATCAAGAGAACGCTCACTCTCACGAGAAGGCTGATGCCTGTGGATATCGCCACCAGGCAGAGTCCGAGCTTCATGCCGAAGACCGATGTGTAGTTGGGCATGAGGGATCGCAGGGAGTAGAAGGGCAGCATGAACATGCTCCCCAGCATCAGTACGATGAGGGCCTTCATCTCAGATATGCCTCCATTCTGAATGAGCGGCCCGAGGAGGGTGATGCCCGCCCTGGGGCTGGCCACATAGACGGTGATGGGGATTATCGTCTCCGGCGGCACCCTGAAGAAGTCGGCCAGGGGCAGAATGTTCATGGAGTCCAGGATACCCTCCCCGCTCAGGTAGAGGACCAGGAAGGTCATGATGAAGTAGAGGCCGGCGATCCTCAGGAATATGCGGGTCTGGCCGCGCAACGACCTTGCCGCCGCATCTTTCAGGCGCTCTGCAGTGCGCCGCTCTCCGGGGCAGCCGGGATTCAGCGCGCTGCAGGTGGATGAAGCAGCGTTCTCCGGCGCGGGAAGATAGGCCCGGCCCAGCACCAGCACCAGTGCGAGCTTTATTACGCCTGTGGCTATGGATATCAGGGCGTAGACGCCGCCCACGAACAGGCCCAGCAGAGGTATGACGAAGGCCAGCTGATAAGTGAAAAGCTCGCGGAAGTATACGGGGACGCTGTTCAATACAGCGGTGAGCAGGGCCTGGCGCTCGGAGATCTGCCCCTCTGACTGCAGCCTGGCGATCATCGTATTGGCGGCCAGGGCTGAGCCCAGGCTGATCACGAATGTTGAGGCGGAGACGGGGGGCAGATGGGATATGCTGACCAGCGGCCTGGCCAGGTGGGAGATGCGCTGAAAGGCGCCCATCTCCAGCAGGAGGCCTGTCAAAAACAGCATGATAAATACTGTTATCATGGTGCTGACGGTATCGCTCAGCGTCTGCAGGAGAAGGTCGTGTATCATCTCAATAGCAACTATTTTTTTATTGCCGGTTTTTAATAGCTTTCGGTGATGATCTTTCTCTCACTAATTCATACCGGATGATAGATGCATATTATCATTTAAGAGTAATGCAGCTACTAAAGGAGCTGGGAGAGGTTTAATACCCGCCGGGAGCAAATGCACTGCGGCATGAGATCCTTCTCCCCCCTGACTGCTCTGCGGGCGCTGTGGCAGATGAGAGTTATGGGCAGGCCCTTTGTGCTCTCTCATGCAGTCTCCGCCCGCTGCAACCTGCGCTGCAGCTTCTGCGAGTACTGGAGGAGGCCGGAAAGGGAGATGAGCAGGCGGGAGGTCTTTGCCATGCTGGATGAGGCTCAGAGGTTCGGCATAGCCGTTTACAATGCCTGGACTGTCGAGCCTCTGCTGCGGGAGGACCTGCCCGCCATACTGCACCATGCCAAGGAGCTGGGGATGACAACGTCGCTCATAACCAACGGCCTGCTCTTGAAAGAGAGGGCTGGGGAGCTGTCTGATCTTGATATGCTCTCTGTCTCTGTGGACGGCATCAAGAGCTATCCCAGGCTGCGGGGGGTTGCCCTGGATGGCATACTGGAGGGCATCAGGACGGCGCAGCAGGCAGGACACGAGGTTCTCATGAACTGCGTCATATCGAGAGAGAACATCGGAGAGCTGGAGGATCTGGTGCATCTGGCGGAGTCTATGGGCTGCTGGATCTCCTTTGAGCCCATGAATCTGAAAAATATCGAAGTTCGCGGGGAAGAAGAGGAACAGGAGTGCAGATCGCTGGCCATAGACGATGATGATTTCGAATACGGGCGGGCAATTGACAGGCTGATCGATCTGAAGAGGACGGGGCGGCCCATCATCAACTCCGAGACATATCTGGGCATGCTCCGCAGGAGGGAGAAGAGCTTTCGCTGCCATGCAGGGGATATCATACTGCACGTCTCCTCCGACGGAGGCATCGAGAGCTGCCGGGTGCACAGGGAGCGGCTTGGAAGCGTCTTTCAGGGGATTGAGCGGGTATGGGAGCAGTCGCGGCAGAGGCGGAGGCAGATCATGGATGGCTGCGACGGCTGCCTATTCTTCGGATATGTGGAAAACAGCCTGCTCTATGACTTCGTGCCGGAGGTCATGAGGCACTATGAGTGGATGTAGATTTGCTGCGGATCTGCAGGCCCTGCTTCGCAGTGGGTGGCATGCGCGATCAGACGCGCGAGGGGAGGGCGCGGCTGGGGCAGGCCCGGGTGAGCCAAGAGATTCGCCAATGGCGCGAGATGCGCTCAGAAACCAGCTCTCGAAAGAGTACTCTGTCGAGACTAAGTAACGAGTTCATCGCCCCTCTTCACCCTCCCCAGCACCTTCATCGCCTCAAACCAGATTATGCTGGTCATCCCAGCCATGAAGCAGACGGCGATATCTATGAGGTGCAGATAGGCAAACCCGAACAGATCGCGCAGCGGTGGCACATAGATAGCCATCGCTAAAAATAGCACAGCTCCACCAACCACCCACCACAGTGCGGGATTGGGTGAGCTCAGGGTTTGCAGTATGGTCCTGGACCAGGAGCGGTTTGCCAGTATCAGCCCCAGGTTGGCGACGATGAGCGTGGTGTAGGTCAGAGCCCTCGCCTCATCCTCACCCTGGCCGCGGTAGAGCGAGAAGGCAAAGACAGCCAGGACGATGATGAGAACGCTCACCCCCTGCAGCATGGACAGCCCTATTGTGCGCCTGCCGAAGAGCGGCATCCTGGGATCTCTGGGCGGCCTATCCATCACATCCTTTTCCGCAGGCTCAGCCTCAAAGGCAATGGAGCAGGTCGGGTCTATGATCAGCTCCAGCATCACCACATGCACAGGGAAGAAGATCAGCGGCCAGCCCATCATCACTGGAATGAGGGAGATGCCGGCTATGGGCACATGCACCGCCAGTATGTAGGCCATGGCCTTTTTGATGTTGTCGAATATCCTCCGCCCCAGTGCCACCGCCCTGACGATGGAGGAGAAGTCGTCGTCCAATAGAACGAGATCGGCCGCCTCCCTGGCCACGTCCGTGCCCCGCATGCCCATGGCAATGCCGATGTCGGCGGCCTTGAGTGCAGGCGCATCGTTGACCCCGTCTCCAGTCATGGCCACCACCTCTCCGTTGGCCTGCAGCGCCTGCACCAGCCTGAGCTTCTGCTCAGGCACTACGCGGGAGAATATACAGACATCTCTGATCTGCTCGGAAAGCGCCCTGTCGCCCAGCCCCGCGAGCTCCTGCCCGGTGATGACCCGGTCTGCAGGCAGGCCTATCTGCCTCGCGATGGCCTGGGCCGTGCCAGGATAATCCCCTGTGATCATGACCACCCGGATGCCGGCGCGGCGGCACTCTTCCACGGCTGCTGCCACGCCCGGCCTCACCGGATCCTCGAGGCCAATCAGCCCCAGAAATTGAAACTCGAAGTCGTGCTGCCCGTCCGGCAGCTCCGGCTCCTGGAATGTGGCGGCAGCAACGCCTAAAACCCGCAATCCTTCTCCGGCAAGGCTTTGGATGGCCCTGGCGATCTCCTCCAGATCTTGCCCGGGAAGGTGGCACAGCTCCATGACAGCCTCAGGCGCTCCCTTGGCGGCGATGACATACTCCCTTCTCGAGGGCGACCTCCAGACCCTGGACATCGCCAGCAGCTTTTTGGAGAGCGGATACTCCCTGACCAGCTCCCAGTCTCTGTGCATGTGCTCCGTCCTGGCAAGATACTCCTCGCCCAGCCTTCGAAATGCCTTCTCCATTGGATCGAAGGGATCGATCTGGCTCGCCAGGATGGAGAACTCGACAGTCCTGTGCACAGCCTCAGGCAGACTGTCTGCCCCATCATCCATCTGGAAGAGCTCGCCGCCGCAGAATATCTTTTTGACCTTCATGCGGTTTTCGGTGATGGTACCCGTCTTGTCCACGCAGAGCACAGTGGCTGCGCCGAGCGTCTCCACCGCCGGAATATGCCTGGTCAGGACATGGCTGGCCGATATCCTCCAGGCCCCAAGCGCCAGAAATACAGTCAGGACCACTGGAAACTCCTCAGGCAGGACGGCCATAGCAGTTGTAATCCCGGCCAGAAGGCCCTGCAGCCAGTCTCCCCGATTCAGGCCGAAGGCTGCTATCACCAGCAGGCACAGGACCAGGCCCAGCAGCGCAAGCTTTGTCACCAGCTGATTCGTCTCCTCCTGTAAGGGCGTCCTGCCGGTTTCGACCTTCTGCAGGGCTTTGCCTATCTTGCCTATCTCTGTGTTGGCCCCGGTGGCTCTGGCCACGGCCACGCCATGCCCCTGCACAATCAGGCTTCCCGAATAGACGAATGGCAGGTCGTCTCCCCCAGGCCGGCCCATCTCAGACTGGAGGGCTGTCGTCTCTGACTCAAGGCATATCTTGCGCACCGAAACAGACTCGCCTGTGAGGAGAGACTCATCTGCCGAGAGGTTGGTGCAGCTCAAAAGGATGGCATCGGCGGGCACCCTGTCGCCCTCGGCGAGAATTATGAGGTCTCCCGGCACAACCTCCCTTCCGGCTATCCGCCTCTCCCTGCCGTCCCGGATAACCAGGGCTCTGGGGCTGGAGAGGTCCCGCAGTGCCTCCAGTGCTCTCTCCGTCTTTCTTTCCTGGTAAAATGTGATGCCCATCACCACAAAGACGAATCCCATGAGCATCAGCGCCTCCCTGGTGTCTCCCAGCAGGAGATAGACCAGGCCGCCGGCTACCAGGAGCAAGAACATGGGCTCTCTCACCACCTGAAAGGCAATGGCAAAGACGCTGCGCGGCCGGGATGAGGGCAGCTCATTGTATCCCACCTCTGCGAGAAGCCTTGCAGCCTGCTCCTCAGAGAGCCCCTTTGCTGTGCTTATATCAAAATTTTCAGACGACATTTCCAAATCCATCCTATTGCGCCCTTCAGACCGTCCCATTCCAGCATCACGATGAGCTTCTGGTACAGGCTGATGAGATTCAGGATCTTGCCCCTCGGCCCTGCGGCACGCCTCGCCATGCCCATGCTCTCAAGATAGCTCATATTTGTGCGTATGGCCGTCTTGCCGTATCCGGTCCTCTCAGCCAGCATATCAAGCGACAAGGGCTCCTCTTCCAGAAAGAGAGTGCCTCTGAGAAGCCCCATGGCATCGCTCCATCCATTTTTCTGGGCAGACTTGATGCATGCCTCGATGACGGGCCTCTTCAGCTCCATCATTTCTTCCCGATTCATTGCGCTATATTCTCATCCTGCCCCCCAGCCTCAGACTTCCCTTCCTGCCTGGAGGAGTGAAAAGCATTGGATCTGTGAACCGTATTGTAGGAGCAGAAAGGAACCAGCCTGCCGTCAGGCAGAGCATAGTGAATCGCGCACCAGGGCAGCTTCTCCAGGTTCAGATTATACAGATCCTGAAAGTGCATTATCCCGACGAACAGAGACTTTTTGGCGAAGGAGGCCAATGAGTCTGTAGTACCGCTCCTGAATATAGCTAATATCATATCTTTGAAATTCAGATCGGCAGGAGCATTCGCATTATCTATGAATTTGGGCAGCACCCTCAGAATCATTCCCTTCCTCTTCAGCCTTCCCAGAGTTGATTCATCATAGTCAGCCAGCTCCAGCCGGATCCACTCCAGCAGCCCTTCCACATCCAGAAACCTGGTGATGGGTATTAAGCGGCCGCCATCGCTGTAGACGTAGGTTCCTGCGCCACAGCAGGGATGGGCGCTGAAGACCGGCATGGCAAGCCCCCTCTCCTTCTCAATCAGACGGGCGATGGGATCTACAAAGGATACGGGATAAAAGTCCTTTTTCGTAATCTCGCCGTCCGTCTGCTCCTCCAGCCGGGCCAGCACATCTGGTATGGTGATCCTCTTTGCCAGCCTCTCCGCAGCATCTATTCTGCCGGCAAATGAGACTGGCTGGTAGACGATGCCATTAATGATACCCACTTTTTCCGATGCGAATTTGACGATATCCCCCAGCTGGCCGTCGTTGACCCCTTTGACAACAGTCGGGACGAGGACGACGCTATTTAACCCGGCAGCCCTCAGGTTTTCAATGGCCTTCAGCTTGACAGATAACAGGTCGCCCCTCCCCCGGTTTATTGCATAGGGCTCCTCTGTGACTCCGTCAAACTGCAGATACACAGTGCATAGGCCGGCATTTACCAGGCGGCGGCACAGTTCCGCATCCTTTGATAGGATCAGGCCGTTGCTTGCCACCTGTATCTGAGAGAATCCCATATCCCGGGCCATGGATACCATCTCCGGCAGATCGTCTCTCAGCGTGGGCTCGCCTCCGGAGAACTGAACGGCATAGCAGGGCGAAGGCTTCTCGTCCGCCAGCAGTTTCATCATGGCTCTTATATCATCTAAAGAGGGCTCCGGGGAAGAAGCACCGGCATCGGCAAAGCAGATGGGGCAGGAGAGATTGCACCTGTTGGTCACATCGATGTTTCCGAGGAGGGTGTGTGCCCTGTGATTTTCGCACAGGCCGCAATCGGCCGGGCAGGCAGGTCTGGTATCGGGCGAACTGCCGGAAGAGCTGTCCAGGTTCATGCTCTCCAGCTTGAATCTCATAAACCTCCTGTAAAGGGAGGCGTCCGACCAGTAGATATCCTTGAAATCCCCGTGCTCGCTGCAGTGCTTCTCGATCATTACCGATTCGCCTTCCTGGAAGATGCGGGCATCGACTGCCTTGAGGCAGACGGGGCATAAGGACGGAACCGTCGCCGATATCTCAGGGCTCCTGGATAGAGATGTCAATTGCATTGTCATTTAAACCTCCAGTTCCGCCCCTCTGCTGTCCTCCGCCAGAATGCCCGAATGTTCGTGCTGGAAGGGACAGCCGTCTTGCTGTAGCCGGCGGCTTTCTGCCAGAGGCTCCAAGGAAACGGGATCGCTCTCCAGGAGGAGAGAACTCCGCAATACCCCAGTGGTGCCGTTCCATCCATTTCTCCCGGCCGATTTAATGCAAGCACCGATGATCGGCCCTTCAATATCCATCATTTCTTCTCTTATCATAGCGATCCGTTTATCTTATAAAGCACAAAGTTTAAGTATTTTGTGATTATTTGATTACTCTGCAAAATGCGAATAAATGATCCATTACATGACGGATTTGCAAAAAGTTGCGGCCTGGATTTTTCCCTTGTCCGCAGAAAATCCCAAAAGGCATGCTGTAGCTGCCGAGATGTACAAGAGTAGTTCATGTAAAAGTATAAATTGTT
>JAGPMN010000059.1 GCA_018052825.1 Methanothrix sp. | reverse complement strand
GCGCGCTGCGAAATGATAAAGGAACATCGATTCATGAGCGAATCATGACGACACTGGCAACCTGGGGGCAAAACGGCCTAAACAGCCTACAAATGCTAACCACAAAGCTTACCTGCTAAACACATACCCTGGCGATAGTTAACCACCTCTTTATGCAAAGAAAAAAAGCGAGAGCCGCAGGTATCATGGAGCCTCCTCATCTCCCAAAGTACGCTGCAACCTCCTTCAATCTCTCTGGAACGTCTATCTTTTGCGGGCACCTCTCCCGGCACTCTCCGCACTCCTGGCAGAGGGAGGCAAAGGAGGGCTTTCCGTCCAGAAAGCCACCCATAGCCATGTTGTAGTTAAGGCCGGCGACCTGTTGGGAGTCGAACATGCAGGCGTTATTGTACATCTCAAAGCACTCGGGGATGCTCACCCCGGAGGGGCAGGGCATGCAGTAGCGGCATCCGGTGCATGGCACCTTTATCCTATTCTGGTACTCAGCCCTGGCCTGCTCATAGAGGCTCAGCTCCTCCCCGAGCAGAGGGCAGGGCACTTCTTTTAGAGCTAAAGCGACGTTCTCTGCGGTCTGCTGGAAGTTCGACATGCCGGAGAGGACCACTGTGACCTCAGTATGGCTCCAGACCCAGCGCAGGGCCCATTCGGATAGGTTGCGCTTTACTGTTGATCTCTCCCATACTTTGCTTACGGCCGGGATCTCCCTGGAGAGCATTCCGCCACGCAGTGGCTCCATAACCACCACTCCCAGGCCCTTGCCTGCCGCATACTTCAGCCCCTCAGTCCCGGCCTGGTAATGCTCGTCCATGAAGTTGTACTGGATCTGGCAGAAGGTCCAGTCATAGAAGTCCACTATCTCCTTGAAGATATGCAGCTCGTCATGGAATGAGAAGCCTGCATGCTTTATCCGCCCGTCAGCCAGGGCATCGTCCAGGAATTCGGCCACGCCCAGGGGCCGCAGCTTATCCCAATACTGCCTCGCCAGCCCGTGCAGCAGATAAAAGTCGATGTGGTCTGTCTGCAGCCGCCGCAGTTGCTCATCGAGATAGCGGTCCATGTCCCGGCGCGACTTTATCAGCCAGCTTGGCAGCTTGGTGGCCAGGTTCACCTTTTCCCGGTAGCCGCCCTGGAGGGCCCGACCCAGGAACGGCTCGCTCTCACCGTTGTGATAGGGATAGGCGGTGTCAACATAGTTCACGCCGCTGTCAATAGCATACCTGAGCATCCTGGCGGCATGTTGCTCATCGATACGGCCGTCCTCGCCGACGGGAAGGCGCATGCATCCAAATCCCAGTATAGAGAGATCGGATGAAGCCTTTTTCATCCTTCTGTAGAGAATTGTATCATCTCCATTTCTCTCATTTCGAGATCGTATTGATTTGGCGTTTAGCCAATTTTGGTTTACAGCTTCACCATCTTGGCGCTCTTGACGCCAGGCACGGCCCGCAGCTTCTTCATTATGTCATCGGACGCCATGTGGTCTACGCTGAGCACCATGAGCTGCGGCTTGCCTTCGGCTATTCGGCCCACGTGCATAGCCCCAATGTTTATAGAGCCCTCTCCCAATACCACGCAGCATGGGCCGATTATATTGGGCCTGTCCTCGATGATGGCTATTACCATGTCGCCCTCCGAGGGAATGTAGGTGTGGTACTCGTTGAGCTGTATGATGCGCCTTTCGCGGCTTCCGGAAACTGTACCCTGCACCATCGTGGTCGCGCCGCCCTTGGCGAGATTGAGCGTGATGGCATTGCTGTAGCCGTTGGCGGACTCCGTCTTGCTCTCCAGCAGCTTGACTCCCATCTCCTTGAGGGTCCTCTGGGCATTGACGAAGCTGACCGCGCCCTCCCCCATCACGCAGCTTAAAAGGCCCTTTATGGCGGAGATGGTCACAGGCCTGATGTCCTTCTCGGCCACGGTTCCGCTGTAGATCATCTCCATGGTGTCAAAGCCGCTGCCCACGAGCTGTCCGGCCAGGGATCCCATCTTCTCTGCAAGGCTCATGAATGGCTGCATGACCGCCAGGGTTTCAGGCGATATGGCTGGCATATTGATGGCATTGGTGGGCAGGCCCCCTTTGGCTATGGCCAGGATCTGGTCGGCCACCGCCAGTGCCACATTGACCTGGGCCTCTGCTGTGGAGGCTCCGAGGTGGGGGGTGGTGATGATCTTCTCCTTGCCGATGAGGGGATTTCCGACGGGCGGCTCTTTGGTGAACACATCCACTGCCGCTCCTGCCACCTTTCCATCTGCGACGGCTTTGGCGAGAGCCGCCTCGTTGATGATTCCACCCCGTGCGCAGTTGACGATGCGCACACCAGGCTTCATGATATTGAACTCCTCCTCATCTATGAGATTTCTGGTCTCGCTGGTGAGAGGGGTATGAACGGTGATGAAGTCTCCGCTGCGCAGAACGGTCTCCAGGTCGGTCAGGGTGATTCCCATCTGTCTTGCCCTCTCCTCGGTTACAAAGGGATCGTAGGCTACAATCTGCATGCCGAAGGACTTCATGCGCGTGGCCACCTCAGCTCCCACCCGGCCCAGGCCCACGATTCCCAGGATCTTGTTGAAGAACTCGACGCCTGTGTACTTCTTCCGGTTCCATTCGCCCTTCTGCAAAGCGGCATTGGCCTGTGGGATGTTTCTGGCCAGGGCCAGCATCATGGCTATGGTGTGCTCGGCTGCGGAGATGGTGTTTCCTCCGGGAGTATTGAGCACTATGATGCCCTTTTTGGTGGCGGCCTCGACATCGACGTTATCGATTCCCACGCCCGCCCTGCCTATGACCTTCAGCCGGTCTGCGGCATTGATGACTTCGGCTGTTACCTTTGTCCCGCTCCTGATGACCAGGGCATCATATTCCTTGATCTTCTCGATGAGCTCTTCAGGGGTGAGATTGGTGATGACATCGACATCGGCTCCCGACTGAAGCCTCTTTATGCCTTCCTCGGCTAATGAATCGCTGACAAGAACCTTCATGAGCATTCCTTCCCGACGGTTAAAGATGTACAAGGATTTGATTCTTTCGAGAGAATAGGGGAGAGGTGCGGCATGAGTGGGGGAGATCGCAGAAGGTGCAAGATGTTGCTTTCAGATGGAAATCCTTGCGCTTAGGTGCAGGGAAGCCAGTCCAGGCTCATAGAGCCCGGGGTGCTGTTGGACCAGAGGACGATGACCTTCTCTACGTCAAAAGCGCCGGTCATGTCGTCGGCCGTCCGGCTGTATGTGATGTGGCGGCCCTTCACGCCGGCCAGCATATCCCTGGACTGCCAGGCGATGTGGGCCTTTCCGATGACATTTGAATTTATGCTGGCCTCTAAAGAGGCATTGCCCCGGGAGTGGCCGTCGCCGGTCGTCGAGGTGTTGAAAGAGCGGCTGATCACCTGCGTCTCCTTGTCCAGGTGCTCGAAGCCGCTGTAGGATTCGATGAAGCTCGCGCCCGCATCGTAGTTCTTGACACAAATGGTGTCTTCGGTGTTCATGCCCCCCAATGCTTGGTAGAATGAGACCGGCATTTCCGCCGCGGCGATGCTGAGGGCGGCAAAGAGAGAGAGGAAGATCGGCATTGACTTTCGGCCCGGCATCTGCAGGGTGATCGCCTAACTTGTATTTAAGAGGTATGTTTTTGGGTAAGGTTGATCCCTTGATCGAATATCAGAAACCGTAAAATACCCCTGAAAATATAGTATCATTCCAGAAAGATGATCTCCCTGGACGCCATCCCCCACCAGCCCGGCTGCTATATGTTCTCCGATGGCCGGGGCACAGTGCTTTACGTAGGAAAAGCCCGCGACCTCAAGAAGCGGGTCTCCAGCTATTTTCAAAAGCAGGACCACGGCCCGCGCAAGGCTGCCCTGATAGCGGCGGCCAGAGACGTCGACTTCATTGTAACCAACAGCGAGGTGGAAGCGCTGCTCCTGGAAAACACCCTCATCAAGAAGCACCAGCCCCGCTACAACATCAAGCTCAAGGACTCCTCCCGATATGCAGGGATAGAGATAACCGAGGAGGAGTATCCCAGGATCAGGATCTCCCGCAGGCCAGACGGCAAGGGCCGCTTCTTCGGGCCTTTCACCTCCGCCAGGGAGAGGACATATGTCTATCAGATCGTCCGCAAGACATTCGGCCTGCGCACCTGCCGGCGCCTGCCCAAGAGGGCCTGCCTGCGCTACCACCTGGGCCACTGCTCCGGGCCGTGCCTGAGCAAAATCAGCCCGGAGGACTACAGAGAACAGGTGGAAAAGGCGGCCTCCGCCCTGAGCGGCAGGACGGAAGAGCTGACGGCAGCCATGAAGGAGAGGATGGAGGAGCTCTCCGGGCGCATGGAATACGAGAGGGCTTTAGAGCTCCGAAATGAGATCGCAGCTCTTCAAAGGCTGCAGGAGAGGCAGCAGGTTGAGAGAAGCCGGCGGTATGATCAGGATGTCATCAGCTATGCAGTCGATGGCAGCACAGTCTATCTCATGATCTTCCGGGTCTACCGGGGCACTTTGGATGGAAAGGAGGAGTACGTCTTTGCCAGCGGAGAGGGGGTCATAGAGGAGTTCATCGTGCAGTACTACTCAGAGAGGCTGCCGCCAGAGGAGCTGATACTGGACGGGACGCTGGAGGGCTCTTCGGAGGGCCATGCAAAGGGATCATCTGAAAACCCATCCGAAGATTCGTACGAGGATCATCCCGGTGCATCTTCCAAAGCCGCTCTGCAGGACTATCTCACCCGCATGCGGGGCAGAAAGGTGTGCATCACCATTCCGAGGCAGGGCCCAAAAAAGCAGCTCCTTGAGCTGGCCAGAAAGAACGTGGAGATGGGCTTCTTTGCAGACAAAAAGAAGATCGATGCCCTTGCCGATGCTCTGCGGCTTTCCCGCCGCCCGGAGGTCATCGAGTGTTTTGATATCTCCCACCTGGCTGGCAGCTTCTCAGTGGGCAGCATGGTGCAGTTCCGGGGGGGAAGGCCGGATAAAAGCCAGTACCGCCGCTTCCGGATCAGGAGCGTGCAGGGCATAGACGACTTCGCCTCCATAGCCGAGACGGTGCGGCGGAGGTACAGCCGGCTCAAGGAGGAGAAAGGGGAGATGCCGGACCTCATACTGATAGACGGAGGAAAGGGTCAGCTCTCCTCAGCCCTGAGAGAGCTGCAGAAGCTGAGGCTGAAGATCCCCGTCATCTCCCTGGCCAAGGGAGAGGAGGAGATATACGTGCCCGGACTGGATGAGCCGCTGGCCATCGGCAGGGACGAGAAGGCGTCTCTCTTCCTGCAGGAGATCAGGGATGAGGCGCACAGGTTCGCCATATCCTACAACCGGCTGCTGAGAAAAAAGGCCATAGCTGAGTGATTCACTTTTCCAGGATCTCGAAGAGGATCTTCATGCCCTTGTTGAAGGACGGCATTCCCGATGTCAGCAGGACTACCCTCAGCACATCCACGATCTCGTCCTTTGTGATGCCCAACTCCTTCATGCCGCTCATCATCTGCTTTCTGATGGCCCGGTCGTCTGATGCGGCTGCGTTGATGCCGATGGCAATCAGCTTTTGCGTCTTGTAGTCCAGGGCCTTGCCAGTGTAGGCGGCATCGTTCAGGCCCACGATGGCTTTGTAGAGATCAGGATACTCGTTCTTGACCCTGGCCATTCCCTCGCCAAAGAAGACTTCATCCTTCATGTTCAATTCACCTCGTTATGGTGAGAGCTGAAGGAAGTTATAGATTTCCGTGGCTTCATTGACGAAGCATGCGCGAAAAGTCCAGGGAAATAAAAATTTAAATAGAGGCGTACGCCGCCGCCTCGTCCAGCTCCTCCTGGATCCTGAGAAGCTGGTTGTACTTGGCAGTCCTCTCGGACCTGGCTGGCGCTCCCGTCTTGAGCATCTCGCAGCCCAGAGCCACAGCCACATCTGCGAGGGCCGAGTCCTCGGTCTCCGCCGACCGGTGGGAGGCCATGACCTTCCACCCAGCCCGGAAGGACATGCATGCGGCATCGAATGCCTCGGACAGCGTGCCGATCTGGTTGAGCTTGAGAAGCAGGGCATTTCCGGCCCTCATTCTGATGCCCTTCTCCAGCCGCTTGATGTTGGTCACATAGAGGTCGTCGCCGATGATGATGGTTCCCGGCAGCTTTGCCGCAATCCTGGCGAAGTCGTCGAAGGCCTCCTCCTGGAACGGGTCCTCCAGAGAGACGATGGGATAGGTTTTGACCAGGTCCACGTAGTAGTCCAAAAGCTCCCCAGGGGAGAGCCGGTTTCCGTCCACAGAGTAGCCGCCGTCAACATAGAAGCTCGAGGCTGCCGAGTCCAGGCCGATCCTGATCTCCTCTCCGTAGCCGCTAGCATCGAGGGCGCTCATGATGGCATCCAGGGCATCGCGGGTCTTGGCCAGGGGCGGGGCGTAGCCTCCCTCGTACCCCACATTTGTCGCTCCCACGCCGTATTTGCCCTTCAGGATCTTGCTCAGGGCGTGGTAGGTCTCCACAGCCATGCGCAGCCCCTCCGAGAAGGTCTTCGCTCCGGTGGGCAGGATCATGAACTCCTGAATGGAGAGCTCATTTCCGGCATGCTGGCCTCCGTTGAGCACATTGAAGGCGGGGATTGGAAGACGGGTGGTGTTCACTCCGCCCAGATACCTGTAGAGCGGCATTCCTGCCGACTGGGCAGCCGCCTTGGCTGCCGCCAGTGAGACGGCCAGGATCGCGTTGGCCCCCAGATTGGACTTGTTGGCAGTGCCGTCCATATCGATCATGAACTGGTCCAGCTCCCTCTGGGCGGAGGCATCCATGCCCAGCATCTCCGGGGCTATAACCTCATTTACATTCTTTACGGCCTTGAGTACGCCCTTGCCGCCGTATCTGTCGCCGCCATCGCGCAGCTCCAGGGCTTCATGGCTGCCCGTGGAGGCTCCGGATGGCACCGCCGCCCGGCCAAAGCCGCAGCATGTGTAAAGGTCGACCTCGATGGTGGGATTTCCCCTGGAATCCAGGATCTCCCGGGCATGAATCCTCTCGATCTCAAATGACATGATATACCACGTGAGCTGCAAGGATGCCTTCTTTAATAAGGTTGGCGTGTCTATATCTATGAGAGGGGATGAATCTGTGGCGAGAGATTTTGAAGGAGAGGTCGTTGATGGCGAAGTGAGATGGAAAGAAGCCCATCAGCCCTGCATATTCTGCGAGATTGCTGCGGGGCGGGCTAAAAGCCACCTGATCTGCGAGGACGGCCTATCTTTATGCATACTGGACATAAATCCATTCAGCCGCGGTCACTGTCTGGTCATCCCCAAGAGGCACGTCCCCTGGTGGCATGATCTGACGGAGGAGGAGAATGCAAGCCTCTTCAACCTGGCAGGAGTTGCAGCGAGAAAGATTATGAAGGCTCTTGAGCCGGACTTCGTCTGCATGTATGCCAGGGGCAGAAGAATCCCCCATACACATATCTTCCTGGTTCCAACCCGCAAAGGCGATGTCCTGGACAGATTCTTCAATGCCCTCGAGCAGTTCCAGGAGTCTCCACCGGCCCTTGCCGCCCTGCGTGATGAGAGGGCGATGCAGGAGACGGCAGACCTCATCAGAAGGGCAAATGAAAAAAGGTAATAAAAGAGATAGATTTGATTCAGGCTGAATACATATCATCGACCTTCAGTACTGCACAACTGTAGTCTCGCCCTGTGTGCCATCCATCTTGTGGATGGGCTTCATGCTGGTGTAGCTGTCGATAGGCTCAGCAGCCACGGTGGTGTTGACGGCCATCATGGGCAGCCACAATAATGATGCATTGGCGCCGAAGGTCTGGTTTATCTTGTCGTTGAACTGCTGAACTGCGATGTTATACTGCTCTGGATTGCTCATCAGTCTTCCAAGCTTCACGCCGTCGTTTACCCCATCCACATATGCCTGCTCAATAGGCGAGAGAGCCAGGCTGGGCAAAGCAAGCGACAGGAGCACGGCTAATGCAATAATCGATTTCATAGCAGCTATGGATGCACATTGACGATATAAGGCTATTGGGAAAAAGAAAAAGGGGATGAGCCTCCGGAGGGGGCAGGCCTGCCTGAGAGTTACAGCGGCATCCCCCACATGGGATACCAGCGGCTCTCGTCCTTCTCTATGGGCATCTCTCTGGACATGATTGCTTTCAGCCGCAGCTCCCGCGACGTGTCCCTCTCCCGGCCGCCTGCAGGCACAAAGGGATAGTAGTTTCCCTGCTTGAAGTTGTAGATCCAGTAGAGAGGGACTTCACCCCTGAAGCGGAAGACGGCCGCCAGAAGCTGAGTGCCGAAGCCATGCTCCGTCAGGATCTGGGAGACCATTTGGACCCCCGCCACCAGGTCCTCAAAGTCCGGATCGGCCAGGACCGCCCAGACGTAGTTGTACTCATCCTTCTGGATGGTGTAATTGGTGCCCGTATCCTTCATGCTCAACTTGAGAAGCTCCTCCACCTCCGCCCTCGCTGCATCATAGCGGGAGGAGTCCACCGGCCTGATGCAGACTGCGGCTGCTCCGTCCGGCCGGTAGCCGAGAGATGTCTCCAGGGTGACGGCTGCAGTGGCGATGGCGAAGAGCTTCTCCGTTTTGGCCTGCGGCAGCTTCGTCTTTCCGAGTAGCGAGTCCAGAAATCCCATCAGCCTTCCAGCTCCAGCTCAATTTTTTCGAGAGCTGCAACCCTCGCCTCCAGCGTGGGATGGGTGGAGAAGATCTGCATGATTGCCGATCCGGATATGGCCGGGGTGATGAAAAGGGCGCTCACCGGCCCATCCATCCTGCGCAGGTCCTCTCTGGGAATCTTCTGGCCGCTGATCTTCTTCAAGGCGGAGATGAGATTCGCCGGCCGGCCGGTTATGATGGCCGAGCCCCTGTCTGCTGCAAACTCCCTGTACCTGGAGAGGGTGCGGATGAGAATTATGCTCACAATCCAGACCACCAGGGATACCAGAAAGGCCAGGGCGGCGCCTCCCGAGTTGCCCTCTCGATCGTCGCCGCCGAAGCCGATAAAAGGCAGCCACTGCACAATTAACTGGGCAACCGAGGAGAGGAAGGTGGCGATGGTCATGACCATCATATCCCGGTTCTTGACGTGAGTCAGCTCGTGGGCCAGCACCGCCTCAAGCTCCTGCTCGTTGAGCCTTTCCATGATGCCTGTGGTCACGGCCACCACTGCATTATTCTGATTTCTGCCGGTGGCAAAGGCATTGGCCATACCCGTTCTTACGACTGCGATCCTGGGCATGGGCAGGTCTGCATTCTGGCAGAGCCTTCTTACCATATCATGCAGCCTTGGCGCTTCGCTCTCCGAGACGATCCGGGCTCCCATGGAGGAGAGGACCATCCTGTCGGAGTAGAAATATTGCAGAAACATAAAGCCGCCAATGAAGAGGATGATCCATATCTGGCTCACATTCATGCTCAACAGGAAGGCCAGGAAGGCCAGATAGAGCACTCCCAGGAGAAACATGGTGAGCAGCATTCTGGCCTCAAGACCTCGATCAGACTTCCATCTATTCATATCTCGATTTCACCTTACAGGACTTTTACCGTTTCGCATCTAGGCGTTCTATTTCCTCGATCCATCTTATCTCTTTTTCACCAGCGTTATAACTACTAGGATATTAGGCCTTCCGCAGAGATAGGCCGTCGCGCAGAGATAAGCAGCCTGCCGCCTGGCTCTTATCCCCCATCCGGGCCGCGAATGAAGCATCAATAATGCAAAGAAAGCAGCGCAATCCATATATGTACCATATATTTTTATAGATGACTG
>JAGPMN010000010.1 GCA_018052825.1 Methanothrix sp. | reverse complement strand
GCTTTCAGGCGAAAAATGCCTTTGGAAGCTTATTTCGCAATTGGCCATAGAACTGTTTGGGTTGTGAAATTATATGAATAATTCAAACACTATAAAACTAGGACGGACGCGAAATAATTTCAGGACTACACACCGTCGACTTCTACATTGTAGAGTCCCGAATGTTTGGCATTTATATACCCCGCGATTTCTTTTTAATTTACCCCGTCGCATTAAAATCGCTCTCCATTCTCGACAGGAACAGGTTTAGCTTACATCCCTCAGGCAATCTCGACCAAAACGCATCCTCTGGCGTCTGCAGATAGTGTTTTTCATCAAGACTCTCGTGATATCTTACTGAGTTATACCAATTCAAGAATTTGTCAAAATCTTCAAGTAATTTTCTGCCTTTCTCGTAAGTATGGTACCATTTTTCGATTTTGCCGTCTGTCAGAGGATGCTTGACACGTGCCAGGATCTGCCCGTTCTCCTCCAGGAATTGGACGAAAGGGCTGTCAATGGCGGCGTAAAATTGTCCAATTATGGCGGGATAAAATTGACCATCTAACTTAAAAGCCTTCCGTCAATCGTAGGCGATCCACCCCACTCATCCGGTAGTGTGCCGAATCTTCTGTAATTTCGTAGCGGCCTTGATTACTCCTCGTCAATCGTTAAATAGTACAATCAATTTTTTGATCTTTCTAAGTCGCGATGATATTCGCCGACTGGGCCAGGATGTCCACCTCAGCGAGCCTTCCCTCCACCTCCATGGAGTCGCCGAATATGCCCTCAAGGAAGAGCTTTCCGTTATGGGCTATGATCCTGACGACGCTCTCCATGGCCTTTTCCCGGCTCTGGCCCTTTGTGATATAGACTGTAAGTTCGCACATTATATCGCTCTCTCATGACTGCATATAATAAGGCGGGCCCGGCGGGACTCGAACCCGCGGCCCCCGGGTTAGAAGCCCGGTGCTATATCCTGGCTAAGCCACGGGCCCGCTTAATTGATTTAGCCGCCTTTGGGCGGAACCTGTCCCAGGGCTATCTTGAGCTGCTCTTGAAGCTGAGTGAACCGGCCTTGAATGCGCTCTTCCTGCTTGGCCATGGTCTTCAAGCGGATGTCCATCATATCCTTTCTTTCCTTCAGCTCCTCCATGAGCTTTGCCTTGTCAGCCCTGAAGAGTAGTTCGCCGACGCTCTTGTATATAACTGCGTCGTCTGCGCTCTTCTCCAGCTCCTTGAGAGCTGCTTCCGTCTCCCTGATCAGAGCCTCGATCTGGGTCTTCTGCGTTATTACGGCCTGAGCCTGCTGCTGAAGCTGCTGGAGCTGAGCCAACTGATTCTGTATCTGTGGAGGCAGTTCGCCACTCATATACTCACCATCTCAAATGCGATCTTAACCAACCTTATCCACGTATTTAAGGCTGCCCGGAGGGAGGTGGTATCCTCGCCCCGGATATCAATCTCTATCGAATTGCCTGCCAGGGCGAGCCTGACGCCGGACCTGTGCAGATCGTCATCCGCCTCAGGAGCCAGCGCAGCATAGATCTCTCTCGCGTGCTCGCTCTCAAAGACGAACTGTGCACAGCCCTTCATCTCTTCAGCCTGAACCTGACAGCCCCATTATCAATGAAATCGATCCAACCGGGCGCTACGGAGATCATGCGCCTGCAATGCGCGGATGCACCTTTTGCGGGCGGCAGGCCATCCCTGCCGCCTGCGGGGGAGGGGCTTTCGCCCGCCCATTCCAGCTCGAAGAACGAGGCAATGGAGCGGGCCGCGCCGCCGGGGCCGCAGACGACAGGCTTTTCCTTTTTAATGCGGCCGGCTGAAAGCCCACCGGATATGCGGAAATGAAGCGACTCCTCTCGCCCTCCCGGGACCCGCTTGATTATGCCGCTTGGATTGCCGTGGCCCTCCACCACCACAAGGGCCGCCTCGCCCTCCTCTCCCGCACCGCTCTTGCCACGATTGACATAGGGCAGAGAGAGGAAAGACGCCAGGGTGCGGGCAAAACGCCTCGTTCCTGGTGACGGATCCCGCGAGGTTGTGACGATCACCGGCAGGCCTTCCGGCGGCGCTATCGCAGCGGCCTCAAACCGCCTTCATCTTCTTGACTGTGGTGGGCCGCTCCTTCATCAGGATCCTGTGGCCGCAGTAGGGACAGCGTATGCCGCTGTACTCGTAATCTATCTCCACAGTCTTCTTGCACCTGGTGCACTTATAAGCCATCTTCTAATCCGCCTCAAGAGTCTTCTTGAGTGACCGCAGCACAGAGCGGCCTAAAGACGTCTCAGGCAAAAACGAGCCGCCGGCAAAGGTGTAGCCGCATTTGCTGCAGCTCCAGATGGCTGTGCTCGTCCTGGTTACCTTATTCCTTCCACACTGGGGGCAGTCATACGAAGCCTTGCTCTTCTCCTCCAAATCCGCTACCAGCTTTCTCGACTTGCGCCCGTACCTGGCACCAAAGCGGGCCGCGGATCTGCTCTTCCTTCCTTTTGTTGTCTGCTTTGCCATAGTTTACGCTTCCAGAAACTTTTCCCGGATTTCCTTCGCCTTCTCACATGCTATATCAATTATGCGGTAGACCTGCTCGGGCTTCAGCATCCCTGTGCCGCTCTTCTGCATGCCGCAGATCTTGCCGTCCACCGTGGTGATGACAGTCAGCCTCGTGTTGGCAATGGCCTCCTCATCCACTTCGGGGTCGAACATGAGCACGTCATTGAACTCGATTGCAGTGGTGGCCACCGGTATATCCCGAATGGGCAGGATGTAGTCCTCCCCCAGGCCGAAGCGGCTGGCCGGCACTTTGGTGGACAGAAGAGCCGCTATGGCTCCCAGGGATGCCGCATCCAGAATATTTCCGCAGTCGTCCAGTATATGCACATCTATGAATATGATCCAGACCTGCTTGCCCGGCACTATGCACAGGGCATCGAGGTCCACTGCCTTGGATTCGCGCACGCCCCTGTCCACAACGCGGGCCAGCTCAATTCCCATCTCGCTGGGCGGGCCGGGCTCGAAGGATGGCGAGGCGAGGGGCACCAGCTCGGCATTGGTGATAATGACGCCGCGATTGGGCGAGTCCTGGAAGGGCTCTCCCGGCTGCATCTTCACCCCAACCAGCACCTGGCTTGATCCCAGCTTTACCAGGGCGCTGCCTTCAGCCTTGCGGATGACATCTCTCTCTATGGAGATCTCACGGTACTGATCGAATGTCCTGCCGTCCATCCTCTCCCCCTTGAGAAGAAGGTTGTATATGTAGTCCTTCTTGATCTCGGAGATGACATTGCTCACAGGCATGCGCCTCCTTCAGGCCTCGTTTCCGTCATCTGGTTGTACTTGCTGACCAGCGCTGCCCTCTGCATCTCGTAGATCTCCCGCGCTCCCTTCATGGCCATCTCTACCGCCCTGTGAAACTCATCGGGGGTGAGGCCTCCATCCATCTGCATCAATGTGATATCGCCGCCCGGTGTCATGGCTACGGGCAGGTCCGCCTGGCCGTAGTTGTCCTCCTCCTTCATGGGGTCGAGGACTATGGTATCTGCTACCTTTCCTGCGGCGCAGGCTGAGATCATGCTCTTCATGGGTATTCCTGCATCCGCCAGTGCCACAGCCGCGGCATTGATCCCGGCCGTCCTGGTGCCGGCATCGGCCTGAAGCACCTCTACAAACACATCGATTACCGATCTCGGAAAGAAGCTTGTCAGGATCACAGGCTCCAGAGCCTCACGGCTGACCTTGGAAAGCTCGTACGACCTTCTGTCCGGGCCCGGCCTCTTCCTCTCCTCGACTGAGAAGGAGGCCATGTTGTATCTGTAGCGCACAATGGCCCGCGTGACCTCCTGCAGGTGCCTGGGATGCACCTCCCTCGGCCCATACACTGCTGCTATTACCTTATTCCCACCCATTTCGATGTAGCAAGAGCCGTCCGCTCTGGCGAGAACTCCAACTTTTATCTTCACAGGCCGGAGCTCGTCCGCCCTCCGGCCATCCAGGCGCAATCCATCTTTGAAAAATGATATATCCGATTCATCCATATCGATCAACTTCTGGCCCCTTTCTCCCGCTTCAAAAAGTCCACGATCCTGTCCGTGAGGCCGTTGGTGTGGGCTTGCTCTTCAATCAGGCTGATGGTCCTTAATGCCAGATCCATATCCTTTGCATTCCCGCTTATCCATATTCTGCCGTTCTGGCCAACGAAGATGCTGCAATTTAGCTCTTTCTTCAGCATGCTGATCATGGAGCCGCCTTTGCCGATAAGCCTCGGAACTTTTGTATGGCTGATCTCGATAACCTGCCCGGTCCTGATGGGGCCGAGCTTCCTGTCGTTCAAAGTAAGCTCCACCTTCATAGTTGGATCGACATCCTTGACCCTGGTCATGATCGAGCTGCCGATGCGCAGATGCTTGGACATCTCATCATTGTCGATCCTCTTGGGATATTCGGAGATGTGCAGCAGCCCCTCGTATGGCGAGTTGATGTCCACGATCCAGTTGGAGAAGGTAATGTCCTTCACCACGCCTATGACGTTATCCCCTGCAGCGGGAACATACTTTCCAGCCAGGGGTATGACATTTATCTTGTCCCTAAAGTTCGCCAGGCCATAAAGCAAGGAATAGACGCTTCCATTTCTGACATAAGTGCCCTCGCCTGACCTCTTGGCATCCTCAGAGAGAAGATCACCCGGTACTACCACCCTGCGATCCATGTGCCTTCTGCTCCCATCTTCAATGCTTAAGAAGCTTCGTCTCTGCCTCTCCTTTGGTCAGACGGTTTACGAGTGCATAAAACTCAGCCTGCATGCCCGCAGGTATCTGGACTACTCCTATCCAGGATCCGTTGTTCTGCCAGGCCTCCCTGTTGAGCTTGCCGAAGGCTGCAATCTCTCCGTAGGCCTTGGGAGCATATGAGGGCGGAACCTTCACAGCCACCTCCACCTCCTCAAACCGGATGGGAATGAGAGGCCGGATGGCCTTCATGGCGATCTTGACCAGCTCATCTGTGGATTTGGTGGGATCGATGTTGACGCGAGCCTCGCTCATGGCCTGCTCGATCCTGGCAGGAGGATGGGGGGTCTTGGTCTGGGGATTGATGGCATTTCTGGCTATTATCTCCACCACCTGCCGCCGTTTATTCTCTATGAACTGCTTTCTCTGCTCGGCAGTCAGGCTTACCTCGCCCTTTTTGATGATGGTCTCGGCGATGGTGAGGGCATCGGTGGTGCCGAAGGCCTTCTGCAGGTCTTCTTCCGGACTGCGGTCACCCCGAGAGGCATTTTCAAAGACATCCTCCACAGCCAGGATCTCTTCCAGATTGACGCTCTCTCCTCTCTTCAAGGCCAGGGCTCCGTCCGGATCCACCAGCACCTCAAATGTGGTGCCGTGGGTCTTGAGACGGGCAGGAACTGCGTCATCCAGTCTGACCATTCCTATGCCTCTCCTTTCTCTCCCGTCTCTTCTTTGCCGCCATTGACCTGGGCCTTCATGCGGCTCACATAGTCGGCCACATCCTTCTCGGTGAGCTTGTAAAACTTCCTGTCGCCAAGCTTGATTATGCCGATCTCCGTGGTGGCTGCCTCCACCTTGCCCTCTGCCGCCCTGTAGAGGGCTTCAAGGCCCATGAGTATGGCTTCGTCCATGGTGAGGTCCTCTCTGTACTTCTCCTCGAAGACCTCCATCACTGCAGACCGGCCAGCTCCGATTCCCGTAGCCTTGTACTCCAGAAGCGCTCCTGAGGGGTCGGTCTCAAACAGGCGGGTGCTGTCCTCCTCGGCTCCTATGATGAGAAGGGCCGTGCCGAAGGGCCTCACACCGCCATACTGAGTGTACTGCTGCTTGAAGTCGCAGATCTTTTTGGCCAGGGCTTCTACACCGATGGGCTCGTCGTAGACCAGGCGGTTGATCTGGCTCTCCACCCGAGCTCTGTCGATCAGAACCCGGGCATCGGCGACCAGGCCGGATGTGGCGGCACCGATATGCGTGTCTATTTGAAAGATCTTTTCAATGGACTTGGGCTCCATGAGCCGGCTGGTAATCCTCTTGTCAACCAAAACCACCACGCCGTCCCTTGCTTTGATGCCCACGGCCGTCGTTCCTCTCCTCACGGCCTCACGGGCATACTCAACTTGAAATAGCCTGCCGTCAGGGCTGAATACGGTAATAGCCCTGTCATAACCCATCTGCGGTGCCATCTGCATCCTCGTGTCCTCCACTCAAATCAAAAGAGGTCAGCCCCAGGAATTGGGTGTCTGATCCCATGCTTACATTTCTGTCGTCCGGACAGATATCGACTTTCACACCATGGGTGCGGATAATACACCCGGCAACGTCCTTCAGCTCGATTCTTCTTCCGTCGCTTTCGGCACTTACTTTACTCAGTCTTGGTAAATACTTTTCTCTGGCAGATTTGATAGTCCCTGCGATCCCTTTTGTATGCAGTGCGGCTCTGACACCCCGCACCGAACGGATGGAGGCCAGGCTGGCCCGCGTCTCCATCTCCCGGCGGTGGCCGAAGCGGAGCAGGCCGCGCCTGCCGTCGAAGAAGATGAGCCTCAGGCGGTTTTGGCCGGCACCAATATCGCCGAAGAGGGAGAGCTGGGAGGAGTGAATCTCGCCCATCAGCTCTTTGGAGGAGATCTCACCCTCCGCCTCGATCTCAAAGGCCATATACCTCCTCCGCTCCCGCAGCACTGGGAGCCTGCTTCTCATAGCAGCTCCACCCCCGGGCCGAGCCAGATTCTGCTGTTCTGATGCACAATCCTGCCGGGCAGGGTCAGGGCCTGCTCTGCCTCCTCGGCCTCAAAGCCCGCAGCTATAGCCAGGGCCGTCAAATCTCTGGGCGAGCGCAGGTCCAGGTGAGAGAGGGCGCCGGCTGTGATCATGATGGTGAGATGAAACTTCCGTGCCAGGTCGAGGTTATGGCGGAGCGACTCCAGCCATCTGGTTCTTGGGCTGCCGCGCAGTAGGATCACGGGGTTGAGATCAAAGCCGATTGCCAGGCTGCTCTGCCGGGCGGCCCTTGCCGTGGCTATGGTGAGTGGGCTGCGGATATCACAGGGATGAAGCAGCATGTCCACGCTGGTATTCTCGGCCGCGGCGCGGACGATCTCGGCGCTGCAGCCCCGCACCATCAGGAACGGATATTTGGGACGCAGTGAGGCGATGCGGTTCTGCAATGCCCTGCCACCATCTCCACCGCAGCCTCCGGCCTCAGCTCCCGCGATCACCTCTATGCCTTTGACCATGCGGGCGGCCTCCAGCCTGTATATCCTGCCGGGGTCGCGGTTGCAGATTATGATGCCGCTGTAGCCCAGATGTCTTGCCGTCAGAGCCAGCCGGCTGGCTGAGGCTGACGACTCCGGAAAAGCAGAGACCAGTTCATAATAGCTCATATGAGCTCTCTTAAGATCTTCAGGGCCTCTTCCTGCCGGGCGGGAAAGGTCCTGACAGCAATGATGACGTCCAGGGCATCTTTGGAGTCTGTCAGGTGCACAAGGCCCTTGTAGGCTGCCTGCTTGTCCAGGCGAATGTGAAAGCGGCCCTCGCCCTCCAGCCTGTCCGGCAGCTCCCGGCGAAGCGTCAGCAGATCCTCTGCAGAGAGCTGCTCGCGAAGGATGGTGAAGAAGGAGGAGGCCTCTCTCTTGCGAAGAGATGCCTCCAGTATCATGATCTCGTTTCCGAAATGGCCCTCCGCTTTGATGCAGGATATTCTGTCCAGAGGCACGAAGACCGAGAGCGCTTCGCGCACGCGGCCTTCGTCCTCTGTCGCTGCTGCAAAGGCCCGGAAGGAGATCCTGTCAATCACACTGACCGGCCTACTTGCCCTTGCCGTCGTGGGCTCTTATGCCAGGACGGGTCTTCTCTGTGCCGGAGCCCTTGTGCCTCTGGCCTCTGCCCTTGCGACCGGCGCTGGTCTTGCCGCGGACGGCTCTGCCGCGGTGCACGTCGTCGCAGATCCAGTGCAGGTCCTTATCGTTGATGATGCTGGGCGATGACGGGTCCACTAAAATTACCTCATAGAACTTCTGCCTGCCGTCTTCGGCCACCCAGTAGGAGTTCAAGACCTCCATGTTGCGGAACCTTCTGCCGGCCCGCTCCTCGGCGATCCTCTGTATTGACTTGGCCATGGTGATGGTGTTGACTCCCATCTTGCTGGTCTTTCTGTTCCTCTCGTAGCGGGACCTTCTGCGGCCGCCCCTTCTTACCTTGACCCTGGCGACGACTATACCCTGCTTGGCCTTGTAGCCGAGGGCCCGCGCCCTGTCCAGGCGGGTAGGCCTATCGATCCTCTGAACTGTGCTCTCCTGACGCCAGGCCTTGAGCCTGTTCTGCCTCAGTGCGCCTACGTAGCCCTCTCTGGGAGAGGACCAGGCTTCACCGATATAGCTGTAAAAAGACCTCATTCTTTTCACCCTGACCGGTTCGACCGAAGGGTCACATCCCGGTGCGAGAAGGGGGTAGAGGTAATAGCAGATAAAGGTTTGGGGGGCGGCAATATCTGTCCGCCATCCCGCCGAAATTTACGGCGACATCGCTTTTTGCGCCAAGCTTTATTTTCTCAAACTTTATAGATTTATTGATTATGATATCATATGATATTTTATGAATTAGCATTCTAATGACGGGTTTTAAATACAAGAAGAGAACAAATCGTATATTGCTTTTTAGAAATTTGTTTATTGAAAAAGATTAAATAGACCGACATACAGTTTCCGGCCTACTTGGTTATATATAAATTTAACCCAAAACAGCTAAATAGACAAATATGGACCTCTGTCTCCACCAATCAAACATAAAGATTTGGGTAAAACGGAGATGCCAAAAATGTCCAAACCGAATCCTTTTGAGATATCCCAAAAACAACTTGCCGATTGCGCTAAGATTCTGAGCCTCGAGCCTGGCGTCCATGAGTTCCTCAAGCATCCCAGGCGTGAGTACCACTTCTCCATTCCGGTACGCATGGATGACGGCAGCCTCAAGGTCTTTCAGGGCTTCAGGGTGCAGTACAACGACGCCCTCGGCCCCTGCAAGGGCGGCATCAGGTTCCACCCAGATGAGACCATCGATACGGTTCGAGCCCTCTCCGCCTGGATGACCTGGAAGACATCCCTACTCGGCCTGCCACTGGGCGGAGGCAAGGGCGGCGTCATCTGCAATCCCAAGGAGCTCTCCATGGGCGAGCAGGAGCGCCTCTGCCGCGGCTATATTGACATGATCTGGCAGAACATCGGCCCGGAGAAGGACGTCCCTGCGCCTGACGTTTACACCACACCCCAGATGATGGCTTGGATGATGGACGAGTACTCAAAGCTTACAGGCCACAACAACTTCGGCTGCATCACAGGCAAGCCCCTTTGTGTCGGCGGCTCCTGCGGCAGGGGCGACGCCACTGCCCGTGGCGGCATGTATGCCCTGAGAGAGGCTGCAAGGGAGTTTGGCATCGACCTGTCCAAGGCCACATTCGCAATTCAGGGATATGGCAATGCGGGAAGCTTTGCTCACAGCCTCGCAGAGGAGCTCTTCGGCGGAAAGGTTGTAGCCGTGAGCGACTCCAAGGGCGGAGCATTCAATGCGGCAGGCATCGATGCCGAGGAGGCGGCGGCAGTCAAGGCCCAGACCTCCACAGTGGCCAACATTCCCGGTGCGAGGAAGATCAGCAACGAGGAGCTTTTGGAGCTGGATGTGGACATACTTGTCGCCGCAGCCCTTGAGAATGTGATCACCAGGGATAACGCCGGCAGGATCAAGGCCAGGATCATAGTGGAGCTGGCCAACGGCCCCACCACCCCTGAAGCCGATGAAATACTCTTCAAGAATAATGTGCACGTCATTCCCGACTTCCTGGCCAACGCCGGAGGCGTTACCGTCTCCTACTTCGAGATGGTGCAGAACATCATGCGCTACTGCTGGTCCTTCGAAGAGGTTTACCAGAAGCTGGATGAGAGGATGACCATGGCCTACCAGGGCGTGCTCGCCGCCTCCAAGAAGTACAATATCAATATGCGCCAGGCGGCTTACACAGTGGCTGTTGCCAGGGTCGTAGAGGCCATGAAGACCCGCGGCTGGGTTTAAAAGAATCAAATTGGTCCAAAACCACCAGAAGAGGCGCTTTGCGCTCCACATAGGCCTGTGGCCTTCATAGGGGCGTAAAGGCCTTAATTTTTTAATTATAATCGACGAGTTCTATGTATAGAGTATATACTTTCTACATCTAGCAATGTAGATATAGTCGAAGATATATTCTATTTTGGCTAGCTTTATATGTAATTCCCTACCTCTCTCCGCCGGTGAATTCGTTGAGAAAAGTGCTTAGCGTTTTAATCCTGGCCATGATCGTCGGTGCCCTGGGCACTGCCGCCACGGCCGGGGAAACCGTAAAGGTATCGGGATCGACCACAGTCCTTCCCCTGGCAGAAGGAGGTGCAGAGGCATTCAATTCCGCTCAGGCCAATTATAAGGTAATTGTGACCGGCGGCGGCACCGGCGTAGGAATAAAGAACGTCGCTGACGGCATCTCAGATATAGGCATGGCCTCTCGTGAGGTCACAGCCGATGAGATCAGCCAGTTCGGCGACAAATTCAACGAGAATTTGATAGGCTATGACGGCATTGTCATCGCCGTGAGCAAGCAGATCTACGATGGCGGTGTCACCTCTCTTACCAGGGAGCAGGTCAAGAAGATATACAGCGGCGAGATCGATAACTGGAAGGATCTGGGCGGCCCGGATGAGGAAATGCTGGTAGTTGGCAGGGAGCAGGGCTCCGGCACCAGGGACACATTCAATGAGGATATCATGGGCGACAAGAAGGCAGAGACTCCGGGAGTGAACACCGTGACCGGAAGCAATGCCGAGGTCAAGACGGCAGTCACCGGCAGCGATAAGGCCATCGGGTACATGGGATTCTCCTATGCCGAAGACGGCACAGTGGGTGTAATAACTCTGGACGGCGTCGCACCGTCGAAGGAGACCATCAAGGACGGCAGATATGAGCTCGCAAGAAAGCTCTACTTCTACACATTCGGAGATGCCACAGCCGGAGCGCAGGCCTTCATAGACTTCATGCTGAGCGCTGATGGACAGGCGGTTGCCGAAGAGTACGGATTTGTGCCCCTATAGCCGCCTCAATTTTTTTCTCTCCATCGCAGGCCAGATCCCATGGCCGGATTGAGGGCTCCCGTCAAATTCTCATTCGTCACTCACGAGCTCGTCCTTCATGACCAGCTTCATGGCCGAGCAGTCCGTCTCCCAGGGACCCAGCCTCTCGTCCTTCAAAAAGCCCATGGACAGCCACAGCCCTCCCGGAAAAACGCTCTCTCCTGGGTGCTCTTCATTGAAGCGGCAGAACAGCTCGTAAATGGAATGCCAGCCGGCTGCGCCTATGCTCGGCCTGCCCTCTAGAACATATTCAACCCGATCCCATTCTGGAACTGCCATGCCGAATAAGGCGATGAGCACATCGCACTCTTTCTCGCAGGAGGCGAAGAGGGCACGGGCCTTCTGCTCGTCCAGAACCACGGTCGGCATGCTTTCTCTCAGCTCAAATCTGCAGATCAGTGATGCGCCCCGTGGGCGCCGTGCGGAGCTGCGCCTGTTCCGGCTTTAACTGCCAGGAAATCCTTATCAATATAGGCCTGATGGGCCAGATCCAGGCACTCCTTGCATATATCGAACATTTCATCCTTGGGGCCGTGGATGGTGGCTAAATTGAGCTTGACAGGCAACGTCTCCTTCTCTACAAGACAGAGCGCACATTTCATTTAATTCACCTTTCCATGCCACTGATTCAAACCGTTATAAGCATTTCCTTCCACAATATTTCCGTCCCTCACTGCTCGCCTGTCCACCTGCGGTACAGGTCGTTCTCGACGCCCAGGAGGTCCAGCACCCGGCCCACGAGTACATCCACCAGCTCATCGAGGCTCTTCGGCCTGGAGTAGAAGGCCGGGCAGGCGGGCATGACAGTCGCCCCTGCCCGGGCGGCGGAGAGCATATTGCGCAGCGCCACAATGCTTAATGGCGTCTCCCTGGGAACTATCACCAGCCGTCTCTTCTCCTTGAGGCAGACATCCGCCGCCCGGCTGATGAGCGTATCCGATGAGCCGCAGGCTATGGCTGATAGGGTTCCCATGCTGCATGGGACGATCGCCATGGCGTCGAAGAGATGCGAGCCGCTGGCTATAGGTGCGGCGAAGTCCCGCGGGGCATAAGAGCGGCCGGCCAGCCTCTTCACCTCATCGATTTTATAGTCCGTCTCAATCTCGATTATCTTCGCAGCCGATTCGGTTATAACCAGATGGGTATTGCAGCCCTTCGCCCTCAGAACCTCAAGCAGGCGGATTCCGTACCGCACTCCGGAAGCGCCGCTTATGCCCACAACTATCTCCATTTCAGCCTCCCGGTTTTTAATCCGCTATCGCGCAGTGAATGTTCATTTAACTTCCTCCCCCTCTCTCCTCCTATTCCTCTCCTCCATCCTCTCCAGGGCAGCTGCCGCAATGAGGGGCAGGGTGATGGTCGCATCTCCGTAGACGGTGACGGCCTCGGCCTTCTCGGAGACCTTTCCCCAGGATACTGCCTCGGATAGGGTGGCTCCCGACAGGCCTCCGTTTTCAGGGGTATCCGTGGAGAGCTGTATCGCGAGGTCGAAGCTCCTGGGGGTGACGAGCATTGACTGAAGGGCGAAGTTCTTGGGGGTGCCTCCACCTATTATCAATATTCCTGCCGCTTTGCTCTCATAGCATATGTCCACGATCTCCTTGATGTCGGCAAAAGCGTCAACTATGAGCCTTCTGGTCTGGCTGAAAAGCCAGCCTTGCAGCCCTATCATGGAGTCGGGCAGGGCAGGGCAGAATACGGGGACATTCATATCGTATGCAGAGCGCAGGATGGAACTCCTGTCCTCAATCTGTCCTCCGATAACGCGAAGCAGATTCCTTCCGGATATCGGCTTCTCATTTTCCGGCAGTATGCTCTGCATCAGCTCCTCAAATCCGGCGAAGTCCTCGTCTCGCAGAAACACATCATAAATACGGCTCTTTCCCTCCGCACGCAGTGCTGCATCATCCGATTCGGGGCTGCCCAGGCAGTGGCCGCTGAAGGACTCTATGATGTCGTGCACAAGGTTGGCTCCGGTGACGACCAGGACATCCACGTATCCCTTCCGTATCAGGTCGGATATGATGGCTCTCATGCCAGCCGGAACCATGGCGCCGGAGACGGTCAAAAACTTGGTGAAATCTCCGCAAAGCATTTTTTCATAAATTGCCGCAGCCTCCGCCAGCCTCCTCGCCCCGAAGCCGCAGCGAGCCATCCTCTCCACCAGGGCGTTCACGCTCATGCCAGGTTCGATCTCAAGTTGTTTTACCATTTGCATTTTTATTCACCTTAATAATGATAGTATATCCCGTATTGTCCCCGAAAATTATGATTGACCTTATGCAACGCGAAATCTTTTCTCATAAACCTTTTATACCAGGCCTTATGTTTAGCTTTTACGGAGGATAAACAATGGCCGGCGAACCGATGGCAGTGGTTAACTATATACCACTTATTATATTTTTGATAATAGGAGCTATAGTGCCTATTGCTTCTTTGGCTGTTATCAAAGTGATAGCACCCAACAAGCCGAGGCGCCAAAAGCTATCGACATACGAAGGCGGCCTGAAGCCTATCCGCGACGCCAGGATCCAGTATAGCGTTCAATACTACCTTTTTGCAATCGTTTTTGTGATATTCGATGTTGAGGTTTTATTCTTATATCCCTGGATCTATGTCTACGCGAATAAAGCCATGCAGCAGCTCATCGTCTTCGGATCGATGAACTACGCCGTCTTCGAGATGCTCTTATTCATCGTTGTACTGCTGGTAGGACTTGTCTATGCTATCAAAAAGGAGGCTTTGCGTTGGGTATAAGCGATGTCATACCCGTGCCTGTGGCAATCGATGAGGAGATTGAGAAGTGGACGATCTTCGGCCAGCCTGTGACTGAGGTCTGGTTTACGACTACGGAGAAGATCCATCAGATAATCGAGATGGGTCCTATAAAGAATATCTTCAACTGGGGCAGAAAGAACTCGGTATACTTCTTGATGCAGCCCATGGGATGCTGCGGCGTGGAGATGTTCGTCTTCGGCGCTGCGCCCTATGACAGCGACAGATTCGGGTGCATCCCCAGAAATACGCCGAGACAGACGGATGTCATGATCATCTCCGGCTACCTGACTCGAAAGTACCTGCCGGTCTTCAAGAATCTCTGGGAGCAGATGCCTGAACCCAAGTGGTGCATAGCCATAGGCGAGTGTGCCATATCGGGCGGGCCGTTCTACGATTCCTACAACATCATCCAGAATACCGGAGATTATTTCCCCATTGATGTATTCATCCCCGGCTGTCCGCCCAGACCAGAGCAGTTCCTGGAGGGGCTGATCAATCTGCAGGAAAAGATCAAGCAGCGCAAAGACAGGCGGGGCTATTAGGAGGGATCTTTTCTTGACGACAGCGAGCGATGTCTTAAGCTCCATCCAGTCCGCATTTCCGGGAGCCGTCCTGGATTCCAGGGTGGAATCGGACAAGAGGCTTTGGGCCACCATTGATTCCAAGAAGATCTTGGATGTATGCAAACACCTCACCGCCAAGCTCAACTTCGATCACTACTCCGGATCTGCGGGCGTGGACTGGATAGCCAGAAACGAGATGGAGGTCGTACAGATCATGGCCAGCCACGGTGCCCATCAGGTTGTGGCCATGCTCAAGGTGAAGACTCCCCGGGATAATCCCTCCGTAAAGTCCATGGTCCCTCTTTACTGGAATGCCAACTGGTACGAGCGGGAGATCTGGGAGATGCTGGGCATCAACTTCGAGGGCCACCCGGAGCTGTATCCTCTACTTCTATCCGATCCTCTGGTAGGCGTCTGGCCCTGGAGAAAGGACTTCAAGGGCTATCCGGATTACACCACAGGGGAGAGGGCAGTAGCCATCACCACTCCTGAGGGCTATACGGAATACGTCTTCGCGCCCACTCCCGCCGAGATCGAGGCCGGTACAGTTCCCAAGGAGAGGCCCAAGTATCCCACATTCCGGGAAAGGGAGGAGCGGGAGATCAAATCCGACTCCGAGATGATCATGCACCTCGGGCCGCAGCATGCCATGGTTCCCGGTCCCTTCCTGCTCGACGTCCTGGTGGAGGGCGAGCGGATAAAGAAAGCCTTCCTGGATATCGGCTATATCCACAAGGGCATCGAGAAGATCATGGAGAACAGGACCTGGCTGCAGGGCATTACATATACGGACAGGATGTGCTACGTGGCCAGCCTCTCCAACAATGAGTGCTACTGCGGAGCCGTGGAGAAGATCCTGGGCATTGAGGTTCCGGAGAGGGCGCAGTACATCCGGGTCATACTGGAAGAGCTGTCCAGAATTCAGAGCCACCTCATCGGAACAGGCGAGTTTTTGACGCTCATCGCGGGCGTGGGCTTTGCACCCTGGCAGTACATGATCATAGACAGGGAGCGGATCATCTCCTTGATCGAGAGCGTCACTGGAGCGCGGCTGACTCACACATTCGTGCGCTTCGGAGGCGTGAGAAATGATCTTCCGGAGGACTTTGCCGAGCAGTGCAAGAAAAACCTCCCCTACGTAAGATCCAGGATTGAGGAGTTCATCGAGTTCTTTGAGCAGGATCCGATCTACCATGCCAGAATGGAGAATGTCGGCTCCATATCCCCTGAGACTGCCAAAAAGCTGGGCTGCTCCGGACCGGTATTGAGGGCTGCGGGCGTGGCCTATGATATGCGAAAGGAAGATCCCATACTGGTCTATCCTGAGCTGGACTTCAATGTCATAACCGGAACCAGAGGTGATTCAGCGGACAGGATCGATGTCAGGATGAGGGAGATCCTGGAGAGCATTCACATAATAGAGCAGTGTCTGGATAGAATTCCCTCTGGACCCATAAAGACAGAGGCCAAGATCCCCAAGAAGATACCTGCAGGTGAGGCCTATTACAGGGTCGAGGACCCGAGGGGCGAGATGGGAATGTATGTCATCAGCGATGGAGGCGACAAGCCGTACCGGGTAAAGGTAAGAGGGCCTTTCTACGCTACATTCCAGACCTTGACTCCGCTTCTGGAAGGAGTATTTATTGCAGATGCGGTGGCAATCACCGGAAGCATGGACGGCTGCCCATCTGAGTCGGACAGGTAGGAGGGAGAGGATTTGGACGGAGTAATAGAGGTCATTACTCAGTTTGCCGCCCAGGAGCCGGCGATATTCGCCCTGATTATAGGCATAATCGGTGCTGCAGTACTGGCTGCCGTGGTCAACGTGGCCGCCATGCTGGTGATCTGGGCCGACAGAAAGGTAATGAGCGATTTCTGCAACCGTTTTGGCCCCAACCGTGTAGGAGGAAGATGGGGCATATTGCAGCTGGGTGCCGATGCCATCAAGCTGTTCACCAAAGAGGATATCATTCCCGCAGGAGTGGATAAGGGTGTCTATGTGTGGGCTCCCATCGTCGCCTCCGCCGCAGTCATGCTGGTCGCTGCAGCCCTACCATTCGGGGCGCTGCATATCGGAGGCAAAAATTACCCGCTGGTCGTGGCCAATATGGACATCAGCGCCTTCTATGTGGAAGCGGCTCTTTCCATAATGTCCATAGCCGTATTCATGGCAGGCTACAGCTCCAACAACAAGTACTCCCTTCTGGGTGCATTCAGGGGCATAGCCAGGATGATTGCCTATGAGGTTCCCATGGGCATCTGCGTCATATCGGTTGCAGTCATGGCCCACAGCCTCAATCTGGTGGAGATAGTGGAGGGCCAGACGGTCTGGTATGCCTTTGCCCAGCCTCTGGGATTTGTCATCTTCATAATCGCCCTGGTTACGGACCTCGGAAGAGTCCCCTTCGATCAGAGCGAGGCTGAAGAGGAGATCATATGCGGTTACAACACAGAGTACAGCGGAATCAGATGGGGTTTGCTCTATTTCCAGGAGTACAACATGTTCCTTCTGGGATCGCTTCTCATGGCGCTCCTCTTCCTGGGAGGCTGGAACGGGCCGATCATACCCATACCGCTTCTGGACATGATATCTCCAATGATCTGGCTGCTCATGAAGGTCATAATCGTAATATGGTTCATCATATTGATCAGGGCTGCCCTCTTCAGATTGCGAATTGACCAGGTGACAGACCTGGGATGGAAGTGGATGCTGCCGCTCTCTCTGGTTAATCTGGGCTGGGCAGTCATAATAGGGTCGTACTTTGCATGAGGTGGCATTATGTTAAAAAGAAAGATGATAAAGAACTTCACCTGGCCTTTGAAGATCGCCACGCATGAGATCGAAGTCACCAGGCTCTATCCGGAGTTCATGATGCCGCTTCCTGATGCGGAGAGAGGCATTCACGAGCTGGACGCCACCACATGCATCGGCTGCGGAACCTGCGCCAGGACCTGCCCCAACAGCTGCATTGAGATGGTCCATTTCAAGTTCGGCAATCCTCTGAAGAACAAGAAGATGCAGTTTCCACAGATAGACTACGGACGCTGCATGTTCTGCGGGCTGTGTGTGGACGAGTGCCCTGTAAGCTGCCTGAAGATGGGCAAGAAGGTCACCATGGCAGGCTGGAAGAGAGAGGACTTAATTAAAGGCCCTGATTTCCTGGCCACGAAGAGGTTCACAGCCAAAGAGGTGGCAGATCTGGAGGCTGAGGCCAAAAGGATAGCTGCCGAGAAGGCGGCTGCCAAGAAGGCCTCCGCCAAGGAGGGCGGGGAAAAGGAGGGTGCAGCCAAAAAGCCTGCTAAGGAAGGCGCAGCTGCCAATTCCAAGAAGAAGGAAAATAGTGCAGAGACCAAGCCCAAGGAAGGAGGTGCTGCATAATGGTGGAAAAGTCGGGCAAAGATGCTATTCGTTCCGTCTTCGAGCTCTTAGTTCTGCTCATAGCCCTGGGCGTGATATTTGGAGGCTTGGCGCTGATAGTGCTGTTCTCGCCCTGGGCCGGTATCATGCTGGATAAGCTGCTGGCTCGCGATATAGGTTTCGTCATAGAGCTACTAACCTTCCTGACCATAGCCGCTATCATAGTGCTGCTGTCGGCTCTGACCGTCTATTCCAGGAACATAGTTCATAGCGCCCTTTACCTGCTGGGGACATTTACAGGCGTGGCTGCTCTGTATATATTCCTGAGCGCTCCCTTCGTGGGTGTGGCCCAGATCCTGGTATATATCGGAGCTGTGGGAGTTCTGCTCCTATTCGCAGTTATGCTGACAAGAAAGACGATTGTGGAGGAGTCTCATGGTGAAATTTAAGATCGTAATCATGACCCTGGCCTTTCTGGCTCTGCTCTTTGCCTCCCTCTCCCTCACGGATTGGGGTGCGCGGGAGCAGCCGCCTCTCAAGTACCAGCCTGCGGAAGGATTGAGGCTGCCGGAGAGCGGCATCGGGGACGTGGGATTTGAGATATTCACCACATACGTCTTCGCCTTTGAGATCCTGGCGTTAGTCCTGACGGCTGCCCTGGTCGGTGCGATCTGGGTGGCCCGAAAGGAGGTTGCCTGAGGAGGGCGACAAAAGATGACAAGGAGGGAAATTTACCGATGATACCGGTGGAGCTTAGCATACTGTTGGCATCCACGATGTTCACCATCGGCTTGTACGGCCTCGTCACTCAAAAGAACGGTATCAAGCTGATGATGTGCATCGAGCTACTGCTCAATTCCGCCAACATCAATCTCGTCGCATTCTCAGCCCAGCAGCCCAATGTGAACGGCCAGGTCTTTGCCCTGTTCTCCATTGCGCTGGCAGCGGCTGAAGCGGGCGTCGGATTCGCTATACTGATTGCTCTGTACAGGCTGTATGGAACTATCGACGTTGACAATATCAACGCCATGAGGTGGTAAGGATGTATGCCGATTATGCTTATCTGATTGTGGCGCTTCCCGTGCTGGCATTCCTGCTGTGCCTCTTTATAGGCTGGCATCTGCCCAGGGGCGGGGGCTTCCTTACCGTGCTGGCGACGTTTGGCGGACTGATACTATCTCTTGGTATATTCTCCGAGATGTACCCGGATAAGATCGTACATCAGTCCATGCCCTGGTTTGCCAACTTCAACGTAGGGATTCTGATAGATCCGCTGGCACTGGTGATGCTGCTCATGGTCACATTCGTGTGCACGCTCATCCATCTCTACGCCAACGGATACATGAACGGAGACCCCGGTGCTGCCAGGTACTTCGCAGAGGCGGCACTTTTCACTGCCGCAATGCTGGGACTGGTCTATGCCGATAACCTGCTTCAGCTCTTCATATTCTGGGAGCTGGTGGGGCTGTGCTCGTATCTGTTGATCGGGTTTTGGTACAGAAAGCCCTCTGCGGCGGCTGCCGCAAAGAAGGCATTTCTGACGACGCGCGTGGGCGACGTCCTCTTCCTGGCCGGAATAATTCTGCTCTACAACAATCTGGCCAGCCTGAATCTAGCCCTCAAGCCGGGCGAGTACCTCTTGCAGTTCCCGGTGATCTACGCCCATCTGGCCGAGATCCCGGCTGATCAACTGACCCTCATCGCCCTGGGACTCCTGGGCGGCGCAGTGGGCAAATCAGGCCAGTTCCCCCTGCATGTGTGGCTTCCCGATGCCATGGAAGGCCCGACCACAGTCTCAGCCATGATCCATGCTGCGACCATGGTTACAGCCGGTGTCTACCTGGTGGCCAGGATGTTCCCGCTCTTCTACGCCGCGCCCTACGGCCTCGCGGCAGTAGCGGCGGTGGGTGCATTTACAGCTCTCTTTGCCGCCACCATGGGCCTTACGGCCTTTGATATCAAAAGAGTTCTCGCCTTCTCCACAGTCTCTCAGCTCGGCTTCATGATGGCCGGCCTGGGAGTGGGTGCGGCCGTGGGAGCCTTTGCGGTGGGAGTGTCAATCTTCCACCTCATCGGCCACTCCTTCTTCAAGGCTCTGCTCTTCCTCTGCGCCGGATCGGTCATTCACGCAGTCAACACCAACGACATGCGGGAGATGGGAGGCGTGGGCAGGTACATGAAGTGGACCATGTACACAATGCTCATAGGCTCACTATCCCTGGCTGGCTTCCCCTTATTCACGGGATTCTTCTCCAAGGATGAGATCATAGTAATAGCCTATGAGTACGGCACGATGATCAACTTCCTGCCCTACATATTCCTGGTGCTGGCTGCAGTCCTGACGGCGATATACACCTTCAGGATGTGGTTCTGCGTATTTACAGGCAAGGAGAGGTCGGACTATGGAAAGCATGAGTCGCCCATGATCATGGTCGGGCCGCTGGTGATTTTAGCCGTATTTGCCTTTGGCTTTGGCTTTGTTGCTCAGAGCGACTTCTATGATTACCTTGGCACCAATTTCGATCATTATGGAGTAGACTTCGCTGAACTGGCCCCCATCGGCGGGCATATTGCAGTCGAGGGCGGGCATGAAGCCGAAGCCGCAGCCGAAGGCGAAGGAGCTGAAGGTGGTGAGCCCTGGTACATACAGATACTGCCAATCATAATCGCCCTGGGCGGAATTCTCATCGCAGCCCTGTTCTACTGGGACAAAGTCAAGAGATTCGACCCAAGCCAGGTCACCAGCGAAAAGGATCCCATCAGAAGGATGCTGCTAAAGGGCTACTACCAGCATGAGATCCTGACCGGCTGGTTTGCAGAGGGGGTGGTCTACGGCACGTCTCTGATCTGCAATGTGATCGACATCAAGGTGGTGGACGGCTGGCTTAACTGGCTCTCTGCATGGGTCCTTGGCTTCGCAGGGCATGTGAGAAAGGTTCAGACAGGCATCGTACAAAACTACGTTGCCGCGCTTATGCTGGGAGTTGTGGTCCTGGTGGTTGTGATTTATCTGGGTAAGGGGGTGGGTCTGATATGATCTCAAACGCCATATCTTTGATGATCGCGGTCCCGCTCCTGGGTGCAGTGGTGTCATTCTTTGCGGGGACAAAGGCCAAGTTCGTGGCCCTCATAGCCTCGCTGATACCTCTGGTCCTATCCCTGCAAATGTACATGGAGTTCGACAAGACATCGAAGATAATGCAGTTCGTGGAGAGTTATGACTGGGTTCCCTCTCTCGGCGTCAAGTATACTGTAGGCGTCGATGGCATAGGATTTCCCCTGGTGCTTCTCTCCACGATAGTGTCCATACTGGTGATAATCTACTCCTGGGGGGAGACGAACAGGCCCAATCAGTACTTCGGCCTGCTTCTCCTGAACGAAGTGGGCGTGCTGGGAGTCTTCTCATCTCTGGACTTCTTCCTCTTCTACATCTTCTGGGAGGTAGTGCTGATCCCCATGTACTTCCTGATAGGGTCGTGGGGCGGGCCGAGGAAGGACTATGCAGCAATCAAGTTCTTCATCTACACCCACGTGGCAAGCCTTGTGATGCTGCTGTCCATCTTCGCCATGTACTTCACCTACGTAACTCCGGAAGGCGGCAGGACATTCGATATGCTGACGCTTCTCGCAGCCACAGCCGACAAGACCATATTTCCGACGGGACTGCTCAATATCATCTTCGCAGGGCTGCTCTTCGGATTCCTGGTCAAGATGCCGGCCTTTCCCTTCCATACCTGGCTGCCTGATGCTCACGTCGAGGCACCCACAGCCGGCTCGGTGGTTCTGGCAGCCCTGCTGCTCAAGATGGGCGGATACGGCCTGTTTCGGATCATCATGCCCATGCTGCCCAGCGTGGACAAGGTATTTGTGCCCATCCTCGCCATAATCGCAGTTCTCTCCATAGTCTACGGAGCCTTCCTGGCCCTCGCGCAGAAGGACATCAAGAAGCTGGTGGCCTATTCGTCAGTCAGCCATATGGGCTTTGTGACCCTGGGAGCCGTCGCCTTCACCTGGATGTCTGTTACCGGAGCCATGTTCCAGCAGTTCTCGCACGGGATCATCACCTGCGTCCTGTTCATGTCCGCCGGAACCATCCAGCACGTTGCAGGGACAAGGATCATCGCCGACCTGGGCGGATTGGCCGACCGCATGCCCAAGTTTGCCGTCCTGATGATGGCCGGATTCATGGCCTCTCTGGGACTGCCGGGCATGAGCGGCTTCGTGGGCGAGTTCATGATCCTGACAGGATCTTATGCAACTCTGCCAGCTTACACCATGATTGTGGTCTTACTGAGCGTGGCAACCACTGCTGCATATCATCTCTGGGCCATGCAGAAGACCATGTTCGGGCCGATATTGAAGAAGTATGTCAATGTTCACGACCCACATGCCTACGAGCTGTTTTCCATGGCTATGATCATAGTTCTCTCATTGATCTTCGGCCTGCAGCCGGGGCTGATAACCGATATGATGGGAACTGCAGCTACACAGGTCATGGAGCCTGTGATGACCCTCTCCCAGATGGGGGTGATTTGAAGTGGATTTCGCTCATTACATGCCCCTCTGGGGAGAAGGCCTTCTCACCCTTATGGCTGTGCTGATTGTGCTGCTTGGATCGCTGATGAAAGATAGCGGCAAGCTCATGGGATACCTGAGCCTCGGCGGCATAGTGGCAGCCCTGGCCTTGGTCGCCTCAAATCTGACAGCCAAGCCTGCGCTGTTCTTCTTCGACACTATATCTGTAGACGCGTTCTCTCAGTTCTTCAAGGCCGTCTTCCTGATCGTGTCGATGCTGGTGGTAATTGCCTCCCTCTCCAAGTACACGGGAAAGGGTGCTGACGAGTACTACGCTCTGCTGCTCCTCGCAACCGTGGGCATGATGGTCGTATCCAGCTCAATTGACATCGTCACCCTCTTTGTGGGCTTTGAGCTGGCCAGCCTCTCCACATATGCCATGGCGGCGTTTGATAAGACCAAAAAGAACCTGGAAGCGGCCATGAAGTACTTCATCTTCGGGTCGGTCGCGTCCGCTCTGATGCTCTTTGGCTTCTCGCTATTCTATGGCATGACGGGCTCTACCAGGCTGGCGGACATCGCAGCAGCATCCCTGGCGGACTTCGGCCCGGCGACTGTGGTGGCCCTGCTCTTTGTGATCGTAGGATTCGCCTTCAAGATGGCACTGGTGCCCTTCCACATGTGGGCTCCTGATACCTACGAGGGAGCACCAACACTGGTCAGCGCCCTGCTCGCTGCCGGCTCCAAGAAGATGGGCTTTGCTGCAGCATTCAGAGTGCTGCTAGTAGCCCTGGTGGCCCTGCGCCTGGACTGGTACATCGCCTTCGCCGTACTGGCGGCAGTGACCATGACCCTTGGCAACCTGGCCGCCTGCTGGCAGGACAATGTGCGGCGCATACTGGCATACTCATCAGTGGCCCAGGCCGGCTACATATCCATCGGCCTGGTTGTGGTGGGAGCGGCCTACGGATCCTCTCCGGTCAATGTCTTCAATATGGGCATGTGGCCGGCGGATCAGCTGGGAATCGCCGGAGCTCTGCTGCTGATCCTCGGCCACGCCCTCATGAAGACGGGGGCATTCATCGGATCGGCTCAGGTGGCAGGCATGGTATCCGGGTCCGGCCAGAATGATCCAGATGATATCTCCAATTATGCTGGCCTCGCAAAGAGGGCGCCCATCACTGCGTTCTGCATGCTAATCTTCATGTTTGCGCTGGCGGGCATACCTCCGACAGCAGGATACATCGGCAAGTTCGTGCTGTTCAGCTCGGCCATTTACTCCGGCCTCGCATGGCTTGCAATAATTGCCATTCTGAACAGCGCCCTGTCGCTGGTGTACTACCTGAGGATCATCAGCTACATGTACCTCAAGGACCCGGCCGGCCCCAAGATGCCGGAGCGGAGGGGATACGTCGCCGCCCTGGCCATCACCACGCTGGCGGTGGTCTGGATTGGCGTCTTCCCGGATGGTTTCATCGAGTGGGCAGGACAGGCAGCAGCAGTTCTGCTGCCTTAAAAAATTTTTCTTTGTATGTGTTCACATCGGTCATCGGTTAAGCCCATAAGCTGTCTCTGAATTACAGACTTCACTCCCACTCCACAGGCATAGCCGGTCTGGACTTCAAGCAGTCTGGAACGCGTTAACTGACTGAGACGGCAGACTACGTGCAGGCCGTTATGAGCCGAGGAGATATTCGGGGACTGCATGAGAAGAAAAGATAATAACCACCTGAGATATGATGCACCAGCCAGATGATCTGAGAACAGACAGGTTTTATGATAATAGCCAAGGGGTATGTGAAGTGACAGTTAAAAGAGAACAGGTGCTAATTGAGGCTCTGCCTTTCATTCGCGAGTTCTATGATTCGATAATGGTCTTCAAGATAGGCGGCTCGACCATGTCCGACCGCACAGTGCTGGAGGACTTCGTTCAGGATGTGGTGCTTCTGCGCTATATCGGCATTCACCCCATCATTGTGCACGGCGGCGGGCCGGAGATCTCCCGGGCCATGGAGAAGTTCGGCAAGAAGGCCGAGTTCGTGGGAGGCCTGCGTGTGACGGACAGGGAGACACTGGGGATTGCCCGCATGGTCCTTCTCGGCAGCATCAATGCGGAGCTGGTCAATCTCATAGGCAAGTACGGAGGCAAGGGCATCGGCCTCTCCGGCCAGGACGGCATGTTCCTGAAGGCCAGAAAGAAGGCTCCTCTGAAGATGGAGGGCATGCAGCCCGTGGACCTGGGATTTGTGGGAGATGTGGACAGGGTTGACCCGGAGATCCTGATGATCATGGCAGGCAAGGGTTACATTCCAGTGATATCGCCGATAGCTGCCGACGACGAGGGCAACAACCTCAATGTCAACGCAGATACAGTGGCAGGAGCAGTGGCCGTGGCCATGCGTGCCAAGAAGTTCTTCTCCATCACCGATGTAGAGGGCGTGCGGCTGAAGCCCGACGATCCGTCAAGCGTCATCTCCGAGTTTCGCGCTTCCGACTTCGACCGGCTGGTGGCAGAGGGCGTCATCAGTGGCGGTATGATCCCAAAGGTGGAGGCCTGCGTGCGCGTGGTGCGGGGCGGAGTGGAGAAAGCGCACATCATCGACGGCAGAAAGCATCACGCCATACTGCTGGAGCTGCTCACGCAGGAGGGCGTGGGAACGATGATCAGCAGGAGCTGAAAATTATCTGCACTTGCCCTTTCCGCTCTTGATGCACTGGTATCTCTTCCCGTCCCCGGGGGTCTCTCCCTCTGCCTGCTCGCCCTCCCCCGGCTCTGTGGGCCACTTGACCTTTATGTCAGGCATCTCGAAGCGGGCGATCACAGGCGCGTGGTCTGATTCGGGATAGAATATCTTGGGTGCGAAGACTATGGACTCGTCGTGCAGCAGCTCATTGTGCACCTCTGAGCCCTTGAAGTATGCCAGCATGGTGCGGGAGACCAGGATGTGGTCGAGCATCTTGCCCCTGCCGTTGTGAAGCAGTGAGTAGCGGGCCGGCTCCGGGATGTTTCTCTCCGTGGGCACCATGACCCTCATGGAGAGGTCCATGTTTCCGGTATTCTCCACGTCGCCCCGTATGGCCTCGATTGCCACCTCATCGAACTCCTCATTGAAGTCTCCGCAGACGGCGATGAGGGCGCAGGGGTCCCTCTCGAAGAGCTGGTCTATGAGAATCCTCGTCTCCAGGGCCTGGCCGATCCTCTTCATGGACGATATGAATACCCCCTCCGCCCATCCGGAGGCAGTCTTCCAGGTCCTCTCATCCAGTTTATGCCCCTGTATGCTGGTGGGCCGTCTGCTCTTGAGGTGCAGGTTGATGACATCTACTATCATGTTGTTGGGAAGGCGAATTCTGGCATGGAGAATGGGCCTCTCCCAGGAGATCTCCCTGGCCTCGACCTCCTCAGGAATTGCTGTGACCTTCTTGTAGCGCGGGGAGGGGGCATACTCATGCAGATACTGGTTATTCTGCACTATGTCGTATCTGCTGAGTATGACCAGATTGTGGTGATCGAAGACCTCTCTTGTATTGGGATCGATTGTGTTGACCCTCTTGTAGCCCTCGTAGGGTGTGCACTCGAGGAGGCGGTTCATGGCCTCCAGACGCCTCTTCCTGCCCCGGTCGCGCTGGCCGCAGATCTCTTGCAGGCAGAGGACATCTGCGTCCAGGCGCACGAGCTGGGGGCGGAGGACAGGTATTCGGTCCTCCAGGCTGGGCAGCCGGTCCTTCCGGTCGTCCAGGCTCATGAGATTGAATGTGGCGATGCGAAGCCTGATGGGCATGCTCTGTCGATTATATCAATCTGAGACATTATCTTTGCGGTTTGGCAGAGAGAGTCTGCGACACCGCTGCAGACAGGCCAGATCTCATTTCTGCCGGCCGGATTCATGATGATGGCTATGTGAGATGATATGCTCATGAGCTTCGTTTTCATCATGTTCATGCTTCTCATGGGCGTGGCCGTGCACATGCAGGTGCTCGTGCACCAGCTTGCCGTGCAGGTGGGTGTGCTCATGCACCAGGTTGGATGAGAGGAGAAGCTCGTAGTCGCTGAGCACAGCCTCGGCGTATCCGTCCGTTTTGACACTGTGGTCCTCTCCCATGACTATGGCTCTCCTGCTGATCTGATCTATTATCTCCAGGTCGTGAGTGGCAGTGATCACAGTCTTTCCTGCCTCCCCCAGCTCCTGAAGCAGCTCAATCAGCCATAGCTGCGTCCTTGGGTCCAGGCCGGCAGAGGGCTCATCCAGGAGGAGGATATCGGGGTTGTTGACAAGGACTGTGGCGATGCACACCTTCTTCTTCTCGCCTCCGGAGAGGGTGTGGGGGGATCTGTCCCGCAGCTTTCCAATCTCCAGCATGTGCATGACCTCCTCCACCCGGCTTCGCACCTGGGCAGGAGGCAGGCCAAGCTGCATTGGGCCGAAGGCAATCTCCTCATAGACTGTGGGGGAGAAGAGCTGCACATCCGAGTTCTGGAACACAAATCCCACCTTGGTTCTGAAGTAGGACCGAAACTCATTGTCGGCAATGGAGTCAAATACATCTTCACAGATCAAGTTGCCAAAGGCATAGAACTCACCGGATGTGGGATAGACCAGACCGTCCAGGATGGCGAGCAGTGTGGATTTGCCGCTGCCATTGGAGCCAATGATGGTCACCTGCTCACCCCTTTTTATATTGAGCGTCACATCCTTCAGGGCATCGATCTTTCCCACATAGGAGTAGTATACATTTCTCAGATCAAATATGGTTTCCATCACGATTGCCTCTGCTCGTCATTCATATCCGGACGGCATTTTGAGAGAGGAGCACCAGCAGCACGGCCATGCCCAGGGCCGAAGCTCCTGCCAGATAGTCCCTCCCCTTCATCTGAAACTCCTCCATGATATGAACCTCTCCGTTAAAGCCCCGCGATATCATGGCCATGTGCACCTTTTCGCTCATGGAGAGGGATCTGACCAGCGTATATCCTATGCGCCCTCCCACCCACTTCTGCTCCTCCCGCATGCCCGCAGACCTGATAGTGCGCGCCTTCCTGGCCACGTACATCTCCCGGATGAGGTCCAATAGCAGGAATATGTATCGGTAGGCCATCTGCAGTGTGAGGACATAAAGCCGCGGAACTCCCACAGAGCGCAGGGACTTGAAGAGGATCTGCTGGGGCGTTGTCAGGAAGAGCAGGACCACCGCTGAGACGCAGGCCGACACGCGCATGGTGAATATAGCCGCGGCGAGCGTGCCCTGCCTGGTGATGTAAATGCTCTCCGGAAGGATGAGCGGCCCCAAGCGGGCTCCCGGCCCCAGGTGGACGAGGGTGTAGAGCGGATCGCCGGCTATGAAGACATTGAATATCATGGGAATGGCGATGATGCCTGCAAAGAGGGGGATGAAGAGCCATACCCTTTTAATGAAGAACCAGGCTTCGATCTTGCTGGCAATAGCCAGGACGACGGTCAGGAGATAGACCAGGATCAATACCCTCAGATCTCCTACCAGGCTGGTGGCGAATATCACAGCCAGAATGCAGACCAGCTTGACCCTTGGGTCCAGGCTCTGCAGAAGGCCCCGCCGGCTCGAGTAGCTCTCGGATACGAACGCCTCCTCCAAAAAGCCGAAGATCCCCTCCAGGGTCTTGCCAATGAAGCCCTTCTTGCCTTTTCGCACCGCCTTGAAGCGGCATGGGCCCTCGTCCACCTCTTTCATCCACTCTGGAATCATCGAAATTCAGTCTTTGGCAACTCTCCGTCCCACAATGTAAAGCAGGCCGGCGCATACCACCACTCCGATCACAGCAGACAGAATATAGGCGGCAGCCGCAACGGTCATGGTGTCTCCTGTACCCGGTATGGCGTAATCCGGAAGCGGCGCGCTCCACAGCGATGAGAGCCTCTCGAGACCGGGTGGCACGAATCCCAGCTTCTCTTTTACCTCCTCCGGACCCCATTCTCCGAAGGTCTCTCCTACAGCCAGCAGGCCCAGCGGTGTGAATATCGCAAGCACAAAAAGGCCGATGAATAGCTTCTTGATGGTCCTGTCCATGGTCATTCCTCAGGATGCAACTGCTTTCCCGTTCACGATCTTTCTGGATTTTATGCTCACCTCATAAAGCAGGGAGGTGTCAGTTCTCTGGATATAGGCGAAGATCAGACCAGTAACCAGCGCCTCCAGTATGCTGAACCCCAGGATATGCTCGAGCAGCATGGCGGGAAGGGCTACGTTCAGTCCGTAGGGCATGTAAAGTGGAACGCCCTCCGGGCTCAGATGGAGGATGGGCTGCAGTCCGAACATGAGGCCGGCGCAGGCTGCAGCCAGTGTGAGGGATATGTAGCCGGCCACGGCGGATGCAGCGATCCTGCGGGAAGAGCTGATATCGGTGCTGCCGCTGATGAATTTATAGACGTAGAATCCGGCAAACGGCATTACCACTGCCATGTTGAAGCAGTTGGCTGCGATGGCTGTAATGCCCCCATCTCCGAACATCAGGGCCTGGAGGACAAGTGCTACCGACAGGGCGATTACCGCCGCCCAGGGCCCCAGTACTATGCCCACTATGGCTCCGCCAACGGCATGTCCTGTGCTGCCTCCGGGGATGGGGATGTTGAACATCATAATTACAAAGGAAAAGGCAGCAGCCAGGGCCAGCAGGGGAACCTGTCTCGACCTCAGCTCTCTGCCCAGCCTGTTCGCCGCATAATACCATATGGGGATCATGATGGCCCACATAGCGAGGTAAGTGTATGGCCCGAGGTAGCCGTCAGGAATATGCATTATCTCACCAATTTAGAGAAATCACCTTTAATTATAAAAGGGTATCGCAGGCACATACTTAGTATGAAGATTATTTATTTTTTATGTCAATAATCCAGCATCATCTATATAAAGATCAAATTTATTTCAATCTATCCGGTGATCGCTTGAACAGGATTATTTTCATGATCTCGGCAATCTGTCTGGCCGGTATGGCTGCAGCCCAGAATGCTGGAGGGGAGGGCAATGCCACCATGACCGTCCTCAGCCAGGACAGCGGAGCCAATATCACCCAGATGGATATAACGCTATATACTGTTGCCAGGGATTGGGGAGCGGATTTATATTCTGTAGGGGAGGCTGTGAAATTCACTGCTCCACGGAGCGGATGGAGATTAAAGCAGGTCCGCATCCTGGGCCATAACGGCTTTAATGGCACGGCCCTGCCCATTCCTGAGAATTTCCTGATTGAGGTCCGGGATGGGAATCTGAATCTTCTCTATCAGTTCGCAGACACTCAAAATGCCTACTTCACATATACGTCTCCCGTTCTCAGAGCCATAGATGTTCCAGCTTTGCCGCTCTCGGGCGATTTCTATGTCATCTTCTACGATCGGGGAACAATGAAGATAGGCATGGAGACGGAAAATGGAACTGGAAACTCATACTTCTATGTCTACGGCGGGCTGATTCCGGCTCAGTTCAAGATTGAGAATAGCGAGGCTGTCAATATCAACTGGGTGATCAGAGCAGTGGGAGAGTAGAACGAATAGCCTGGATTGAGGAGAGCCTGCAGGCTCTTGGCTATTTTATTCTACGATCTCGTGATTTTGCTCCTGAGCAGATTACAGAGCGCTATGAAGGTACAGATCGCCGCATCAGAATCTTTATATGCATCGAACTCAACCGACCACTCAGGGGTGACATATTGAAGAGCATACTATTCAAGGCAGCTGTTTTATGCTTACTGGCTCTGTCTATGGGAGGGATCTCTGCAGGGGCTGATACGGCCTCCTCTGAAAATCAAGTTCTAAAATCGTATGAGGGAAATTTATCGGAAAAGCAGATAATTCCGATCTCATTGATATCACTCTACGGAGATCCCGCCTTTTTCTTCGCTGAAGCCGTAAAATTCACAGCGCCCAAGACAGGCTGGAAGGTGAACGCAGTGCAGTTTTACGGATCGGACGGATATAACGGCAGTGACGAGACCATTCCCGTGGAGAGGGTAATCGGCCTGGAGATCAGAGATAAGGATCTCAATCTGCTCTACAAATTCGCCGATTCCCAGATCCCCTACAGCAATTATGTCAGAAATGCCACCGGCATCAATCCAATTACCATCGAGATTCCATCCGTACCTGTCAGCGGTGATTTCTATGTATGCTTATATGACAGGGGTGCAATTGAAATTGCCTCTGAGCGCCTCAATGAGTTCAGCAAAAATTCCTTCATGTATATTGAGGACGGAATGCCATCCACGGAACAGTTACTGCCTGCTGGCATACCTGTAAATCAGAGCGCAACGATTCCCATCAACTGGCTCATGAATGTTGTGGGAAGCTAAAATTCACTTTTTTTGATCAGAATCTTTATATGCCAAAAGTCATTGACACAACTACAGGTGGTTATTTGATGAAGAGTATATTAACTATCGCGGGCCTGTGCTGCCTGGCGCTGTGTTTTGCCGCCATTGCGGCAGATGCGGCAGAGCTGACAACTCTGAGACAGGACAGCGGAAAGAACTATTCTGAAATGAATTTTACCCTATTCTCCTCATTTGAAACCTTTGGATCGCTGAATGTTGGCGAGGCCGTAAAATTTACTGCTCCCAAACCCGGATGGAAGCTTAAGGCTGTGCGTGTAGTTGGCTGGAGCGGATTCAACGAGACGACCCAGACATTTCCCATGGACAGAAATATAATGATTGAAGTTAGGGATAGCGATCTCAATCTGCTCTATAAGTTTGCCGATGCCCAGAACAACTACTTCCTCTCGTCCAAGGGACCCAGGATCGCTGAGTTTGAGATTCCAGCACTGGCGCTAACTGGCGACTTCTATGTGGTCTTCTACGATCGCGGTGCGGCCGGCATCGGTGTGGAGACATCTGAGGGCACAGGCAGCTCATTCTTGTTCATAGACGGCGAGATGGTCCCTCCGGAAGACGTCTTCGATCAGAATGAGACCGTACAGCTCAACTGGCTGATTGAGGCTGCAGGAAATTAGATATCGCAGCTCTCTCTGCTGCGGGGGTTTGGCGAAAGTCTGTTATATCTGCACGCCGTCCTCCTCAGCAATGTTTGAGTCTCGTGTGATCTGCATATGCGGCCTGCCGGGGATCGGAAGCGTGGGGAAGGTGGCTGCCGATTACCTCTCCGTAGCCCTGGAGTGCAGTTGCATAAAGCCATTTTTTTCTCGGAGCTTTCCTCCCCAGGTTATGGTCTATAAGGGTATCACCAGGCTGCTGCACAGCGAGCTGATGCGCCCAAAGGAGAGGGAGAGCATGTTCATACTCTCAGGAGATGCTCAGCCCCTGGATGTGACGGGCATGTACGAGCTTGCCAGAGAGCTGCTGCAGGCCATCGCCGACCAGGGCGTGACCGATATCATAACCCTGGCCGCCTATGTGGGCGAGACGGACAGCAAGATAACGGGTGCGGCCACTGACGCCGAGTCTGTCGCTGCCTTGAAGGAATGCAATATCCCGCTGCTCCGCAGCGGAGCCATAGGGGGATTAAACGGCCTGCTGGCGGGAATGGCTCCCCTTTACGGCCTGCGCGGCTTTTGCATTCTCTCCACGAGCTCCGGAAATGACCCTGTGGACATACCTGCCGCCTCCACATTGCTGCAGGCCGTCAGGGATCTTTTGCACCTGGACATAGATATCTCCCTTCTGGGGCATCCGGTGGAGGAGCCTGCTCCTCCAGCCAGGCAGGAAGCGGACATGAACTACAGGTGAACGCGATCGATGTCAAACTGATTTGACGACTAAACTGCCCCTCGCAACGCCGATCTCATCTGCCACCGGCTGGCATTTTGCCCTGAGAATGTAGACCAGCCGGCCCTTGAGCCTCTCCTCGTACTCTGAGATCGTCTCGTAGTTTCCCATGCCCTTGGCCAGTATCATCCAGCCAGGATCTGAAAGTATGGATCGCGCCCGGCCGTGGAGGTGCTCGAGAGCTGTTCCCACCACGTCTCCGGTAGGAGTAACCTCAACTGCCGCCTCATTGAACTGGCCCAGCGAATCGCAGAGAAGGCTCATCTCCCTGGCTGTCACATCATTGAGTATTGGCGCAGACTTGGAGCCTACCACAACTCTCTTTCCCATCTCCACCAGCCTTTTAATGACGAATATATCGAATACGGCCTCTCCGCAGTTGTCCGTCAGGTAGAAGATATTTGAGAACTCTCGCAGCCGTCTCTTTACCTCCTCCAGGTCGCCGTGCAAACTCTCGCGAAGGGTTTGAGAGAAGAGGCCGGCAAAGCTGGAGTTATCGAAGTCGTGGCCCTTGACTCCAAACTCCATGGAGTTTGCTGCGGCAGCTATGCGAACCAGGGCCTCGATCTTGTCCTCCTCGCCATCGTAGAACTCCCGGGCCAGGTCCAGGAGGCCGGCTGCCACCCTGTTGCTCTCGGCCTTCAGACTCTCATAGGGGTCGGCAATGCCGCTGCGCCTCTGGATGATCCTCTCCCTCTCGGTTCCCACCAGGGCTGGAACTCCCCCTTTGTGGCCGGCCATGTAGTCCAGCAGCTCCTCTACGGCCGGCTTCCTCTCGCCCTCCGCCATGCCCGCCAGGTCGGCCTCGAAGAGGCAGCGGTCCAGAATGCAGGAGTAGCAGTGGGAGGCCATCCTCAAGCCGGCCACCTTCCAGCCAGTACGGATATCACATCTGGTATGACCCGCTCTGCCACATGAATGCAGGAGCCGCCGCTCAGTACGAAGACAAGTCCCCTCTGCTCCACGGCATCGACTATCATCCGGGCCATCCTGGGGTAGGCCTCGAATGTGAGGTCGAACCCTCCGTAGTCGTCCCGGTGAGAGTCGTGGCCGAAGATGACAAAGGCCATCTGGAAATCGAAGTCCTTCGCCATCTCCAGTGCCCCCTTCAGCGCAGAGAGGAAGCGGTCGTTGCTGGCTCCGAATGTAAGCCCTATGTCGTAATTGTTCCTGCTGGCGTCGTGCTCCTCACCAGTGCCGCTGTGCAGGTTGATATGGTAGACATCGGCATCATCTCCGAAGAAGTCTCGTGTTCCGTCTCCGAAGTGCGGGTCCACGTCCACGATGAGAAAGCGCTTCAGCCCTTTCTCCCGCAGGCGCAGGATGGCGATGGCCACGTCGTTGAAGTAGCAGAAGCCCCAGCAACTGCCACGCGAGGCGTGGTGTCCGGCCGTTCCGGTGTAGGCAAAGGCCCTTTTGGCCAGCCCGTCCGCCACCATCTCCGCAGCCATCATCACGCTGCCAGCCGAGAGCAGTGCCACCTGCCGGTAGGGATCGTGCAGCATATTGGCCATGTGGGAGTCTGTATGGGCCCGGGCCACCAGCTCCAGTGGGGCTGGGACTGGCCTGAAGAGCTGCACCTCCTCTCCGTCCACCAGCCCCGACTCCATCAGCTTTTCAAATGACGGCCGGATTCGGTCCCTGAGGACGCTGAAGCCGTGCTTTCCGAAGTCTTCGTGATATGTGATTGCCACTTGCATCGTATCTCGCCTCTGTTTGGGCTGCCGCTTTTGCCGGCGCTGGCATCTCTTCTGTCCGGCTTGCGACACTCTCCCGCTCTTTTTACAGCTCTGTTATCCTCGGATACCTCTCCAGCAGCATGCCCTCCACCACAATCGGCATCTGCCTCTTGGCATCCTTGGCGGCGGCCTCCAGCTCCCAGTCGGAGCTTGAGCAGATCGTGATGAGCGGCTCGCCCTTTTTTACCATCTCTCCCATCTTCTTATGTATGATCACGCCCGCACCCTTGTCCGAGGGCGCGCCTGCCATGCGGGCAAGCTCCACGAGGCGCTTATTGTAGAAGGCCACGACGTAGCCTGCTGCCGGGGCCACTATATCGGCGCTGTGCTCGCCGGCGGCGATGTCCTCGCTCTTGACATTGGGATCGCCTCCCTGGGCCTCGACGATCGCCATGAGCTTCTGATGCGCCTTTCCGCCGGTCAGGATCTCCTCTGCGGCACTGTAGCCTTCGCCCCGTCCTGCCACGCCGCCCATCTCGAGGAGTATGCCTGCCAAAGAGAGGCTCTTCTCCTTGAGGCTGTTGGGGCCGCCCTTGTTCTCCAGCATGGTCAGTGCCTCCCGAACCTCCAGTGCCGGGCCGATGGTCCGGCCCACGGGCGAGCCGCCGAAGGTCATGGCGCACTCAACGCGAATGCCCAGCCGCTCACCCAAGTCTATGAGGTCTTTGGCCAGGGCGCGGCCGGCCTCCGGAGTGGCGAGCTTGGTGCCAGGCCCTACGGGCATGTCCACCACAACTGCATCAGCTCCAACAGCGCCTTTCTTGGCCATGATGGAGGCCAGCATCTGGCTGTAGGGGTCGATGGAGAGGGCGTACTCGGCCTTGATCAGCTTGTCATCCGCTGGGGCGATGTTTGTGGCTCCGCCCCATACTATGACTCCTCCCACCTTCTCAGTGATCTCCTTGATCTCCTCTGCGGAAAACTCTACAGGGGCCAGGATTTCCATCAGGTCGGCTGTGCCGCCTGCACCTGTGATGGCTCTGGAGCTCGTCTTGGGTATGAGAAGGCCGGCTGCGGCGACGATAGGCACCACCAGCAGGGAGACCTTGTTGCCTGGAACGCCTCCGATGCTGTGCTTGTCCATCACCGGGTGGGTGTCAAAGCGAATCCGCTCTCCGGTATCGATCATGGCTTTGGTGAGCCATTCCACCTCCTGGCTGTCCATGTTGTGAATGTAGGATGCGGTGACATAAGCAGAGAGCTCGATTTCGCTGAGGTTGTTGTCCACAATATCCTGGACAATGGACCTGATCTGGTCTTCTGCAAGCTTCTGCCTGTCCATGAAGCTTTTGATGTAGCCGAGAGAGGCTGGCTTGGGGGCAGGAAGGATATCCACCTGGGTGGGGTTATTCAGATCCTTCATGGTCTCTGTGAAGATGCCGATCTCTCCCGGCTTGACCATCCCAAGGGTGATGTCCAGGATGGCTGTGGTGGCGGCTCCCTTTGTCCTCACCCTCACCCTGTCTCCGGCATTCAATCCTCTCTCTCTGGCTTCGGCTGCGTTGAGCATGACTTTATGCTGGCCTATCTCGATATCAAAGGGACGGACTTGCAACATGTGAAAAGAACCTCCTTGGCATTGCTCCTCTATCTATGCATTGCATTCGATCAGCTTTCCAGCAGGGAAAGCGATCTGATCCATTCTCCGCGCGCCTCGCGGGTGGTTCCCACCACCAGCCTCAGGCCCTCTGCCGTCTCCTCCATGACACCCTTGGCCTCGATGGTCTCACCTGGCAGGGCCTGACCGGCATATGTATGGGAGTAGCAGAATATCTCCTTTACCTGGGGATGGTCCAGCCGGTATATAGCCGGGCTGTCGAAGGCGAATTCGGCATTGGCCACGCGCGCCTCAATCCTGCCCTCTCCGGCGGGCCTTCCGGAAGGCTGAGGACTGCTGCTTATCTGGCTCCAGTCGCGGGTGAAGAGCAGGTCGAAGTAGGTGCCATCCACCATGCCTCGATTCCCCTTTCTCTTCTCATGCAAGATGAACTCCTCGAAGCCGATCTCGGGCTTTCGCTTTCGGTAGATCTTCCTCCAGGTCTCCTCATCGAGGTCGTCGATTCGGCCATCCCTTTTGGCCCAGCTCAGTATATCCCTGGCGTGCCACCACTCGGGGCCGTAGACAACGAAGTCGATGTCCGAGGTAGGGCCGTTCAGGCCGACGAGCATGGATCCTGTGATGCCCATCTGCCCTCTGGGCACACCGCCCCTCTCAAGGATCGAGGCGATTCTTGCGACCCTCTCGTCCCGTGAGGCGACGGCATTCAGGCCCAAAGAGGGCTGGTAGATGCGGGCCACCTCGGACTCCGGAACGGTGTGCAGGTCCAGGGCCCAATCCGGCCTCTCCCGCCTTAAAAAACCGAAGGCGTCATCGAAGTCCAGCTTGCGGTAGCGCCTGCCCCCAGCCTGCCTCTCTCCATCCGGGTCGGGTACATAGCGGAGCAGAGAGCGCAGGCCGCGGGGATGGCTGTAGTCGGCCACTGCGAATATCCAGCCCTGGCGGGTTCTAAAGAAGTCTCTGATTCTGGCGTTCATGCCCCTCACTCTTTTCCTATTGCCTTCAGGGCTCTGTCCAGTCCGGCGCCCGGCCTCAAGATCTGCCTCTTCTGCATGTCAATAAGCGTGGATGGCTGGGCATATCTGCATTTCCCGCCGTCCACAACTGCGTCCACCCGGTCCTGGATCTCTGGGGAGACAGTATCGGCGCTGACGGGCGGCGGCGAGCCTGTGCGGTTGGCGCTGGTGGATGTGATGGGCCCTGCCAGGTCGATGATGCGCAGGGCCGCCTCGTGGTCAGGGTATCTGATGCCCAGAAAGGGCGAGCCGGCTGTGAGGATATCGGGGACTATGCTCTTCTTTCTGACCAGCACAGAGACCGGGCCTGGAAGGAGCTGCTCCAGGATGGCCAGATCCTCTTCTCCGATCTCTGCAACTTTATCCAGCATTTCGAAGCTGGATACGGCCAAAAAAATGGGCTGGAGGAGCGGTCTCTTTTTTATCTGGAAGACCCTCATAACGGCCTGCTCATCCAGAGCATTGGCTCCCAGGCCGTAGACGGTTTCGGTGGGGTAGACGATGACTCCCCCGCCGATGATATAGCGTGCGGCACTTGCGATCATTTTTCAGTTTTCCGTTTGATGCTGGCGATGTCTCCCAGGGTCAGCCCGCGGCCTGACATGCCGGACTTGACGCGCGTCTCGCTCTCCTGATCTGTGAGCTTGATCTTCAGCTCCCTCTCCAGCTTGGCCCGGATCTCGTCTTCAGGGGAGATCTCCTCGCGCTCGATCTTCTTGAGCAGTGCTGCCTTCTCCTTGATCCTGGCTGCCAGCTCCTCCACAGAGAAGCCCTGCTGCTCACGGGCCTCCCTTATCCTGCGCCCGAACTCAGGAATCAGCTCCACCAGGTCCTTAAAGTGGTCGCGAGGTTTGGGCCTCTTAACAGCAAAGGCTCTCTCAGGAGGGACCATCTTCTTGGGGACTGGAGACCATTTGTCCTCCGGCTTTCCGAAGCGCGCACAGCCCTTGCATACCTCCAGCGCTGATCCGTCGATCACTATCCTCTGAGGTGCTCCGGAGATCTCAGCGCCGCAAATTTCGCATTGCTTCTCTGTCATTTCGGAAACCTTTATAGGGGTCGGAGTTTAATAACCTTTGTAATTATGGACAGCGGAGATGGAATTAAGGAGTCCCAGGCTGGTGCTGATTTCTCGCGCTATATCCTGGATCGCATGCGGCAGCTTGAAGAACGCAATCTGGCGCTTCGAGAGCAGAAGGACCGCGTGGAAGGCGAAAAGAGGCTGATAGAGAACCAGAAGCTCAAGTTCGAGAGGGAGGCCCGCAAGCTGAGAAGCGAGCTGGAGCGCCTGCGCGTCGGCCCCATGATAGTGGGAACTATAGTGGATGTTCTGGACGAGAACAGGGTGATAGTAAAAAGCAGCACGGGTCCAAGGTTTGTGGTAAATCTATCTCAGTTCATAGAGGGGGAGATCAAGCCGGGAGTTCAGGTGGGCCTCAATCAGCAGTCATTCGCAGTGATGTGCATTCTGCCCTCGCCCCGCGATCCGGCTGTCTTCGGCATGGAGATTGAGGAGGCTCCCGATGTGCAGTTCTCCCAGATCGGAGGTCTGGACAGCCAGATATCCGAGATCAGGGAGATTGTGGAGCTGCCGCTCAAGCGGCCCGACCTGTTCACAGCCGTTGGGATCGAGCCGCCCAAAGGAGTTCTCCTGCACGGGCCTCCGGGGACGGGCAAGACCATCCTGGCCAAGGCTGTGGCACAGAGCACCGATGCCACGTTTTTGCGCGTCGTCGGATCTGAGTTCGTGCAGAAGTATATCGGAGAGGGGGCCAGGCTCGTGAGGGAGCTGTTCGAGCTGGCGAAGAGCAAATCTCCTGCTATCATATTCATCGATGAGCTGGATGCCATAGGGGCGCGGCGCATGGACGGGGCTACGAGCGGGGACAGAGAGGTGCAGAGGACGCTCATGCAGATTCTGGCCGAGATGGACGGATTTGATGCGCGAGGCGAGGTCAAGCTCATCGCCGCCACCAACCGCCTGGATATGCTCGACCCGGCGCTGCTCCGGCCCGGGCGCTTCGACAGGGTCATTGAGATTCCCATGCCAAGCCGCGAGGCGAGGGAGGCCATACTCAAGATCCACACCTCAGGCATGAGGCTGGACGAGGATGTCAACCTGAGGATGATCGCAGGGCTAGCTGAGGGCTCCAGCGGCGCGGACCTCAAGGCTCTCTCCACAGAGGCTGGCATGTATGCCATCCGCGAGGCGAGGACCACAGTCTACCAGAGCGACTTTGAGAGCGCAGCCACCAAGATACTGCACAAGGAGAGGGGCCAGTTCAGCGAGCCTGAGGGACTGGTGCAGCAGTACATCTGATCCTAGCCCCGAAGCCTATTTTTCTATTATCCAGGAGGCAAGCGTCTTTTGTGGCCCAATTCCTGCCCAATCTTTTAGAGCCAAAGCGATTCTTTCCATTGTCTTCGGATGAGGCTTAAATTTATCAGTTGCCCTGTAGACGCCGTTTCTCTCATCATAGAGGAGATATCCCTTAAGTGCTCCCTTCAATAAGCTATCCATTTCCCTCCTTACGCCGTCTCTGAGCTTTGATTTGGCAGGAATGCTAACAGTATCGGAGATCCTCCATATGTCATCGGTTAAGGGCAGAATCGCTTTGCGCATGACAAAACTGCTGGCTCGATGAAAAAGGCTGATTTCTCTTCATATCTTCACTGCCATCGGTCTCGGCAAATCCAGCAATTTAGCAGTCCAGCTATTTGTAATTATTTAAATGCAAAATTTAATGAATATCTCTTAACCGATGACCAATGAGGCCGCACATTCATTTCAGAGAAAATAGAGCCAGGCGATAGGAGCATGAAAGTCGCACTTGGAAAGGTAATTTCTCCTGGGATGAAGTTCGAGCACATATATGACTTTGGAACCTCAACTGAGCTTTCGCTTAAATTTGTCTCGGCAAGAGAGGGCTTTGCACAGAATAAAGCCGTAGGGATTCTGGCAAGAAACGATCCGCCTGATATACGGTGCCAATGCGGCAAAACCGGCCACGGCCGTCTGCTCCATCTGCATCTACGAGGGTACTGGTTGGGTTTGGGATGAGTGTGCAAAAGAGCACAAGTGCGGAGAGGATATGCTCCTGCCTGTAGTCAACTCTCCTCGGGTTGAAATGTGCGGGTATACTGGGGATGCCTGCGATTAGCCTGAATGGTGGAAATATAGTACGGTCGAACTGCCAAAGGCATGCTGCGCTTAAAAATGCAAAATCTGCGGCAAAGTCTTCGTAAAGGATAAAGGGACTGTTCTTTATGGTCTGTTGGTAGCAGTTTCTGAGTGAACAACATGAAATGGGGAGACTGCCTTATTAGATGAAGGCATATAAACTTAATTAAGGTACACTGCCGTCCAATCTAGGAGCCAAAAATCTGTGTCTGTGGCGATTCTCACAGATAGCGCACGATCAGCGGCAGCATTAGCACCCCCATGGCGTGCGTCCTCATGATCCCGGCCACAGGGGCGATGAGGCCCACCACCGTGGAGATGAAGAATATGAACAGGCCGAAGATGCCTGTAAATGCATAGGCCATGGCCGTCAGGAAGAGGAGCACCAGCAGGCAGAGCAGCCTGTAATTGACACGGGAGACTGCCCGCCCGGCCAGGCGCGCCGCCCAGATGGCGGCCAGGAAGGAGATTGCAGCTACTATTACAACTATGATTATCATGCCGGCCAGGCTTGAGAGGTCCAGGTCCATCAGCTCGGCAATGGCCGCCGCTGCCCCGCTCCTCGGCCTGTCTATGACGTAGAGCGCCACCAGGGAGAACAGGGCATTGGCGGTGTTGGCCCCGCCCAAGCTTATGAGAAACTCCTCAGGCGCGGCTGAAGAGCCCAGCCGCACGGTGAGCGCGGCCACGGAGGCTGAGACGCCGGGAATCCAGGCCACCACCGAGCCGCCCAGGCTGCCGGAGACGATAGCTTTTCCCAGCGCCCCTGCGGGCAGCTTGATATCGCTCTCCCTCTGCTCCGGCACCTGCCCCTCCCCGGAGAGGCTGATCATCAGAGACGAGGCCCCGAATATGCCGGAGAGCAGCGGCAGCAGCACCTGCGCATCCAATCCCAACGGGGAGCTGAGCAGATCCTCATGCTGGAAGGCGAAGAGGCCGAGAAGCCCCGATGTCAAAAAGAGCAGGACGGCTATAGCCTTGTATTTATAATGCACGAGCCTGCCCTGCCCCTCTATCTTCGGCCCCATCTCTGAGCGGATCATGAGCAGAGCAATGCCCAGGAGCAGCGCTCCAACGTATTTGGTCAGGCGGTCGTAGCAGCTGGAGACTGCCCAGGAGAGGGGCCAGATCATGAGCAGGGCAAAGAGGATCGATCCGGCGCTGCCCAGGGCAGAGAGCCGCACCGCCTCAACTCCCCGCCCCTCCTGCATCAGCCTCTGGCCGGGCAGGACGGATAGGGCCGTCTCCGTGTCGGGCGCTCCCAGGAAGACGGCGGGAATGGCATCAAAGAACGTCTGGGAGATGCTGGCTGAGAGAATTATGCTCGCCACCTGGAAGGGGGACAGCCCCCAGGCCAGAAGCTGCGGCGAGAGGGCGAGGAGCATTGCTGCGAAGTTGTTGAGGTGAAGGCCGGGGGTGAGGCCGCTGATGACACCCAGGAGTGTGCCTAAGGCAATGCAGGCGAGGAGGGTCGGGTCGGGCATCTTTACTTCAAGAAAAGATTATAAAAATTAAGATAGTTATAGCTTGCTGTTGCTCTGCAGTTGCGGCTGCAAGCTCGTCTCTGTGCGTCCTCTTGTCCACTCCCATGAAAACACCCGGCAGTGTCTCGATCTTGATGTAAAATAGTAGTAATAATCCTGGCGATGTATAGTATGCTACCATGCCGATGGGAGCATTATGATCATACGCACTGGTCGTGCCGCAGGCGGAGCCGCCTCATGTCTGGATGAACCCAACCTATTTCTATTCGCCCGGCCATCCACCAGCTGATGTCCGAAAAGTCGCCTGAAAAGAAGGTCGCGCTAGAGGTCAGTCCGGAGATGGAGGAGTACATCTGTTGCCGCTCCACAGACCTGCGGGTGGCCACCACCTGCGAGGGGCCGCTCATGTTCTCCATCAAGGTCAGCCCGCCCAAGCCCACGGATCACATAATAGCTGTGGGCAACCGCAAGGTCTATGTCTCTGCCGTGCAGATGCCATACATAAAAGCCATCGATGCCACGATGCTTCCCCGCTGTGCTCTGGAAAAGAGGGGGCAATACAGGTAGTGGTGGGGAAGGGGTCGAGGCATTGGGATACGAACGAGAAAAAAGGATAGTTGAACAGCTTTTAATCTGCGGCATCGCAGTCAGGTCTCTTCAGTCCAGATATAGCCAGAAATGACCACCAGAGGAGGAGGCCACCCACAACAGCCATTGAGACCAGGATATAATCGATCATCTAAATCGCCAGAGCAGTACTTATCTCTCTGATCATATAGATGATTGAGATCACCGCTTCAGTTCAGATTTCAGGTACCAGATATGCTAATATAATGGCAGGTTCACAATATGTCAGTATGCCTCTCAATAGAAGCCACGTATGTGTTTAGGTGCTTGAGAGTAGGTCGGTAGATGCTGATCCAGTCCGGGCGGGATTAATATAAATTGATGTGCATCTAATAAGCAAACGATATCGGAAGACTGTGCTCACCAAAAAGGCTCTAAAGAAAAGGCGACATGGGATGGTACGAAATGGGCCTGAAGATGCTGAATTTAGGAACCTAAACACATACGAGAAAACAAAATACTGGGCGAGGGTTCACTTCGTCTCCGACCTGAAGGTCGGGGAATTCGTGACCCTCCGCGCTCCCTATGTATTAATATAACATAAATGACTGTTTCTAATTCATAAAGATAGACGGACATTTTGTAAGTATTTGATAAACTGAAAAACAGAAACGTATTTCGAATATGTATCACAATTCATTTTTTGAAATATATTTGCGAGGATTCCTATAAACCTCTGCCCTGGAAGTATCGAAAAGTATATATACTAGTATTACTATTAATTATTATGAATTCTTTTGTTGGATGGGCATTTAAAACGGCAAGAGAGAATAAGAAGATGCCT
>JAGPMN010000058.1 GCA_018052825.1 Methanothrix sp. | reverse complement strand
CTTTCTCAATTTAACTTCTGAGAATTTGAAATCCGAATTCAAAGATAACCCTCCTTGTAGTTTTAGAAAGGAGGGTTATAATAAATATAATTAATTAGTAGTAGTAATCAAATGTGAATTAGTCAAGGTATATTGGATTGACCTGCAGGAGAAGACCATTTGCAGATACTTAAATGCAACCCAGGCGCGTCTTGCGCCGTCAGGATCCTGCGACCTCAGGCCATCAATGGCTCTGGCTGCATGCTCTTTTCGACTATGGCGTCCAGCACCGAGCGCATCTCCTGCTTTTGCGCCTCTTCAAAGCCTCCATTCTCCAAAAGGTCCTCCATCATGCCGCCGAGAATGTCATCCATGACCTCCATCTTGAAGCATAGCCTCTGCCGCTGGGCATAGTAGGATGAGCGAAGCATCTGCAGGACGGGGCTGCCGTAGGCCTGCTCGTCTGCCGTGAGGACGGAAAGATCGCTGTCAGCCTTTCGGGCAGAGTCCTTGAGCCTGTTATAGAGGGAGAACCAGTTCATTATGGCGGCTGAATCGAGCCTCGAGAGGCGGGGCGTCATGCGCCCGAACGGGAGATAAGCTGTAGCCGCGCGGAGCGAAAGTGATGATAAGCATAAGGATGCAATCCTGACAGAGAATATGACATCAGCGAAAGAGCAGATCTCCGAGGTGCGCCGCCTCTGCCACAGGCTGTGCTATGCATCCTGCGTGAGTGAGAAACGGAGGGGTGGGCATGAGGAGCTTCTCCGCCTGCACTCTCTCACCCGCCCTCACTGGTCTGTCGTCCGGAGGGAGGAGCAGATTATCAGAATCGACATGGGCGAGTCTGAGCCCTTCGACATCTCCCTGCCCCTGCCTGCAAGAGATGAGCGGGAGGGCTCAGATGCCGGTGTGGCCCTCTTTTGGGAGCGCTTCCGCTGCCGGAAGTGCGGCCGGTGCTGCTACACTCCGGGCGCCGGGCTGCTCCTGGAAGAGGAGGACTTTGAAAAGATAGCAGGGAGGGCAGGAAAGAGGAGGCTGAAGTCCCTCTGCCGCTATGACAAAGCCCTCTCCGCATGGATACTCAAGCAGCCATGCCCTTTTTATGACGCCGATAAGAGGGGCTGCAGCATCTACGACATCCGGCCCCAGACCTGCACCAAGTACCCGCTCCACCCACCGCTACCACAGCTGCCCTACAACCTGGCAGTGGATGCCTTTTGTCCCGCAGCCCGCGATTTTGTCAAGGAGACGCTGGGCTGGTGGATCATCTGCGAGAACAACTGGGCCAGGCTGCTGGCAGGTACAGAGAAGCCCTGAATCTCTGCGGCGGATTTTTCTGGAACGCGAATGAAAAACTTGTCCCGCGTGGGATTATATCATCTGCCCTTATCAGAAATCGCCAATTATGGATAAAGAGCAGGATAAATGCGGCGGACCGGATATCCACAAGAAGCACCCGCCTCTAAACTTTTATATTGGAGTTTTCATGGGAAGCTATATGGATGCTCCGAAGTGGCATGAGGCCTTAGAGGTTATTTCAGTTTTCATACTAGGCTTGTCGCTGAAGTTCATTGCTGGAAGAAGCTGCCTGCAAGATGGAAAGGTGATCTTCTTTGGATATGACGAGTTCTACCATATGCGCAGGATATTGTATACAGTCAGTCATTTCCCCAACGCTATTTGGTTTGATTCTTATGTCAACTATCCATATGGTGGGAACATAACCTGGCCACCTCTATTTGATCAGCTTATAGCAGCTGTCGCTTGGGTTCTAGGAAGGGATACCCAGCATGAGATCGAGCTGGTGGGCGCCATAATGCCGGCAATAATTGGCTCCATAACCATTCTTGTTGTTTATTTTATGATCAAAGAGCTATTTGACAGGAACGTTGCCCTATTTTCTGCCTTTATGGCGGCCATTGCACCCAATTATCTCTTGCGCACAATGATTGGAGTCGCAGATCATCACTGCCTCGAGGTTCTGCTGTTTCTTCTTTTTATCATGTTCTTGATATTCGCCCTCACCAGAGCAGAAAGAAGATCTCCCTTTGCGATCGCCTCGGGGGTCTGCATGGCGGCCCTTGCATATACATGGCTGGGGGCAGCTTTATATTTTGCTGTCATATTAATTTATTTTGCCTTACAGATTACAGTCGATATAAATCAGCGATCCGATTTGAAAGAGACGCTCACCCCTACCCTTACGGCGTTAGGCATAGCTTTGGCACTCACCCTGCCCTTCCGTGGCACCGACTGGCTATCATCGAGCTTCACGGGACTCGTTGGGATAATTTTTGCAATAATTCTTTTATCTGGCCTGGGCAGGGCAATCTCCGGCAGAAGTGCCCATTGGGCAGCGCTTCCTGCAGCAGCACTGGCGCTTGCAGGAGTGCTTATTTTGATGGCCAAACTGTTTGGCGGCTTTGGTATCATGCAAAGGCTGGGCAGCTTGGTCATCTCCGGGCAGGATTATGTCTTTAGCGGCGGCTTTACGGGGATGATCTCCGAGGCCGAGCCACTCTTTGCCAGGCCGGATATATTATTTTCAAATGGATGGAGCATACTCCTCTCCATAGTGGCTCTATTGGTCCTTGTCAGGCGTATGAGATATTCGTGGCCGGATGTGGAGAAGAGAAAAGGGCTGCTGCTCTTTTTAGTCTTCGCTGCTTACTCTTTGATGCTCACATTTGGCCAAGTCCGCTTCCTTTATATCTCATCGATAACCACAGGGATCCTGATAAGCATCCTTTTCTTCAGCATATCGGAGTACGTGACCGAAGCTTCTCGAGGGCATTCCAAATTACTGTTATCTTTATTGTTCCTGCTTCTTGTCCTGCCAGTTGTAAGCCATAGCTATGAAATCACAAAGATGAAGCCAGCTATTGATAACGATTGGATCGAATCGATAAAATGGCTGGAGCAGAATAGCAACACCACCAGCTACTGGAATGATGCAAGCAAAACTCCGGAGTACAGCGTACTTTGCTGGTGGGACTATGGCAATTGGGTACTTTACGGCGCTAAAAGGCCTGTGGTCGCCAATAACTTCCAATATGGCGTTGGGGATGCCACAAAATTTTATCTATCTGAGGATGAGAAGGCCGCATCAGCCATTCTGGATAGCAGAGGATCGAAGTATGTTATTACAGATTATAAAATGATATCCAGCAAGATCAGATCTATTGCCCTGTGGGCCGGGAAAGATCCATCCGACTACATCACAATCGAGCAAGATACCAGGAGTGGATCACCGAAAGAGAGATGGTATAAAAGCACAGTGGTCCGCCTTCAAGCCTTTGATGGCGACGATATGGGCCATATGCGGCTGATCCACGAATCTCCTACTGCAGTTGCCATACTGGATCCTCCAGTACATATGGTGAAGATATTCGAGTACGTCCCTGGGGCAGTTATCAAGGTGGCAGCAGAAAACAATCAGAGGGCAGCCGCATTTCTGAATGTGACAACCAATCAGGGCCGTTCCTTCATCTTTATAAAATCAGGAGTGCCGGTAGAGGGCGGCTATGAGATACGCGTGCCATACTCTACAGAGAGAAGATACGATACCCATGCAACTGACTCTTACCTGGTGGCCGTGGGCGATGATGCCGGGACTGCCAAATTTCTGAGGGTAAATGTTACAGAAGATGATGTCACGAGCGGGGAGATTATAGATCTCACGGCAGCCAAGCATTCTGATCATCTTAATGTGCAAGCGAGCCTGCAGGATGGCTGGCTTGGCTCCAATCTTGATCATTAGAGGCGTAAATCTGGAGGAGGTGGCTGAGAATCGTTTTCATGGAAGGGGCACGGAGCGGCTAAAAGTATCACCAGAGCATATTCTCCCGGACCATGTGATCGATTATCTCGGCGAAGCCCTCCCCGTATCCGGCCTTTGCCACATAATCGGACATCTCCTTCAGCTCCGGGCTGGCATTGCCAACGCTTGCCCTGTAGCCGGCCTGGCTGAACATGGGCAGGTCGCTTTTGCTGTCGCCGATGGCTGCAAACCGGGCGGGGTCCATCCCCAGGTGGCCGGCTATGCGGAGCAGGCCTGTGCCCTTGTTCACACGGCGGTCTTTGATGTGCACTGCGTATTTGGTGTCTATCAGCTCTACGGGGAGGTTCATCTCCTCCAGGCGGCGTGCGGCTGCGGCCACATCGAAGTTCCTCTCCAGGGCGATGTCGGTGAATCTGTAGCGGGAGGAGCTGAACTTATTCAGTGGAAACTCAGCTGCCAGCCGCTTGAAGGCCTCCTCGCACCGGGAGAGGTCGGCCAGTATCTCCATTTGGTCCTCCGAGTGGGATATCACACCCCCGTTTTCGGATATGAATATCTGGGGGGTGCCGAGCAGAACGCAGGCAGTCCTGGTGAAGCAGTGGGTATTTCCGGTAGCCAGGACCACTGGCACATCTTTGCTGCGCAGCAGGCGCAGGGCCCGAATGGCGGATGCGGACAGAACTCGATCTTCATCGCTCAGGGTGCCGTCGATGTCCACAGCCAGAGCGCGTATGGACGGCGAATTGCTCTCATTTTTTGGGTCCAGTTGGTCCGACAGGGTATTGCCTCCATGGATGGTTTCTATGGAGCCTCTGCCTTTGGGCTGTGAAAAAGCTTTCGCAATACATGAAAAGGCATAATAGCTAACACAGCCCCGTCCCACCCAGAGGTGACGAAATGGCGCTTATCGGAAAGAAGGCCAAGCCGGAGTCTCCGGAGGAGATGGCCCTGGTGCACCACGCTCTTGAGAATCCCGTCCGGCGGAGGATGATGATACTCATGAACCAGGGGACGCTCACCGTTGCCGGGATGGCTGCAGCAGTGGGGCCGAGGATGCTGGACTACCACCTGAACCGGCTGGAGCTGGCGGGGCTGATTGAGATGGATGGTGAGAGGATAGTGCTCACAGAGGCGGGCGTGGCCTACGGCGGGCTTGTGAGGCTCGAAAAGGAGATGGGCGGGGCGGGCAAGATCTGAAGCCAATTGCCGCCTGCCGGAGCGGGAACGGGCAATGATCAGACTGTGAATGCAGGCCCTGGAGCCATTTTAATGCCGCCTCTTTACAGAAGTTATGAAAAGCCCCATCAGCTCCTCGGCTATGATCCTGTACCCTGCCTCGCTGGGATGGTCCAGTCCGGGCAGGATGAGGCTATCAAGTGGCGTTCCCTGACCCACGCGGGCCATCCAGGCGCCGTAGACATCCACAAAGCCGGTCTCCATCTCAGCAGCCACCCTCTGCACAGCCTGATAGTAGTCGAGCACCATCCGGTCGTAGGGAGGCGTCTCCAGCGGCTGTGAGGAGAGCAGCAGAATCTCCGAGTTCGGGCCGGCCCGGATTCGGCGCACCATCTCGGCGAAGTTCATCTCGAACTCATCGAGGCCGAGGCCGAGGACGCAGTCGTTGATGCCGAAGTTGATTGTGACCAGGTCCGGCTCATAGGAGAGGACAGACCAGCTCAGCCGCCCCAGGCCGTCCCCGCTGGTGTCCCCGGAGACGCCGGAGTTGACCATATTGATATTTGCCTCAGGGTACTTTTCTGCGAGCATCTGCTTCCAGAAGGATGGAAAGCCGCGCCGCACGGCATATCCGGCTGTGATGGAGTCGCCGAAGGCCACAATGGTCACATTGCAGCCGCCCTCCAGCTTCCGTTTCGTCCTCTCTACAAACCTCGAGTCCATGATCCGGCGTTTGTTCAGATGATTATTGGATCTTTTCGCCCGCGGCGTGCCCTTCCGGCCTCCAGCACGGCCGCCTTCATATCCCGCACCAGGGCCTCCAGCCGCTCCATCTCGCCCCGGGCTATCAGGTCGACGCAGACAGAGCCCACGATGGCAGCATCTGCCCCGGCAGCTACCACATCGGCTGCCTGCTGGGGGGTGGAGATGCCAAAGCCCACGGCGCGGGGCTTTTCCCGGGGGGTCCGGGCGATCAGGTCGCGCGTGCCCTGCAGCACCTCGCTCCTCGCTCCTGTGACCCCTGTCCGGGCGACCAGGTAGAGAAATCCGGATGTCTCCCGGGCGATCATCTCAAGCCTCTCCTGAGGGGTGTTGGGAGCCGCCAGAAATATCAGGTCCACGCCATGGGCAGAGCACGCATCATGCAGCGGCCCGGCCTCCTCCGGGGGCAGGTCTGGGACGATCATGCCTGTGATGCCGGAGATGGCACAGTCCCCGGCAAACCTGTCCAGGCCGCGGGCATATATCATGTTGTAGTAGCCCATCATGACCTTGGGGACGGCAACGTCCGCCTCAGCAGCCACGCTGAAGTAGACATCTGTGTTCATGCCGGCTGCAATGGCCCGCTGGGCTGCCGCCTGGATGGTGGGGCCGTCTGCTATGGGATCTGAGTGGGGCAGGCCGAGCTCGATGATGTCCGCTCCTGCGGCAGCCAGCCGGCGCACGATCTGGGGCGTGGCCTGAGGCGTCGGATCTCCCGCGCAGATGTAGACGATCAGAAGTGGCGCGCCTTCAAAGGCCTCAGAGATTTTCATATTCCATCACCGTTGTCAGGTCCTTGTCTCCACGTCCGGATATGTTTATGACGGCGATATCGCCGGGCCCGCCCAGCTCCTCAGGGTGCTCCAGGGCGTAACCAACTGCGTGGGCCGACTCCAGAGCCGGGATGATTCCCTCCATCCTGGAGAGCGCGTGAAATCCCCTGATTGCCGTCTCGTCTCCCGCTATCCTGGCCTGCACCCGCCCGGTCTCTGCCAGGTAGGCCAGCTCCGGGCCCACTCCGGGATAGTCCAGGCCTGCGGCCACTGAGTAGGACTCGAGAATCTGGCCGTAGGGATCCTGGAGGATCTTTGTGAGGGCCCCGTGCAGCACTCCGTCCTTGCCGTAGCCCAGGCTGGCTCCGTTGTCTGCGGTCCTGTCAGTCTGGCCGGGGCCGCGCCCTCCAGCCTCCACTGCCACCAGCCGCACCGGCTCATCCTTGAGGAATGGGGCGAATATGCCCATGGCATTGCTGCCGCCACCCACGCAGGCGGTGATGCTGTCTGGGAGGCGCCCCTCCGCCCGGAGGATCTGCTCTTTCGCCTCCCGGCCTATGACGCTCTGAAAGTCCCGAACCATGCTGGGGAAGGGATGGGCGCCGGCTGCTGTGCCCAGAAGGTAGTGGGTGTTCTCGAAGCTGGCCGCCCAGTCGCGCAGGGCCTCGTTTATGGCATCCTTGAGGGTCCTGGAGCCGGAGCGCACTGATATCACCTCCGCCCCAAGCAGCCTCATGCGGTAGACGTTCATCTTCTGCCGTTCTATGTCCACCTCGCCCATGTAGACCTGGGTCTCAAAGCCCAGGTTGGCTCCCACAATGGCTGTGGCCACGCCGTGCTGGCCTGCCCCGGTCTCGGCTATGAGCCGGGTCTTGCCCATCTTCTTGGCCACCAGTGCCTGACCCAGGGTGTTGTTGAGCTTGTGCGCCCCTCCGTGCAGCAGGTCCTCCCTCTTGAGGTAGACCCTTCTATCCAGCTTGCGGCTCAGATTGCGGGCGAAGTATAGTGGAGTGGGCCTTCCGGCAAAATCGGCAAGCAGCCCGTCCAGCTCCTCCCGGAAGGCGGGGCTGTTCATGAGGCGCTGGTAGGCGCAGGATAGCTCGGCCAGGGGAGCGACCAGCGTCTCCGGGACGAAAAGGCCGCCGTACCTGCCGAACTTCACTGCTTCGGCAAGATATGCATAACTGCTCAAGGTATCACCTGATGTACTAACTAATACTATGATGTATGAAAAAGTACATCATTGCATGTATTAAAATGTATCGGCGGCTTTGCCGTCCCCTCGAAGATCTGCGGGAAGCTCTCCAGTCAGGCACTCTATCCTCCTCTCGGCGCTCTGCAGGCGGCCCTCGCAGAGCCTGACCAGCTCCATGCCCTTCTCATAGAGGTCCAGGCTCTCCTCCAGCCCCATCTTGCCGTTCTCCAAAGTCTGTACGATCTGCTCCAATCTCTCTAAAGCCTGCTCGAGCCCCATCTCATCATTCTTCATATCTAGCCCGCTCCTTCATGCTCTTCCCGCTCGCCCCCGCCCTGCCTCTCCTCCAGGACCCGGCAGAGGAGCCTTCCACCTGCCAGGATCAGCTCTATCACCTCGCCTGGGCGGACGTCTCCTGCCGCCATCACCAGCCCCCGCTTCGAGCGGGCTATGGCATAGCCGCGCTGCAGCGTGGCCGCAGGCCCCACTGCATCCAGCCTTGCAGCCGCCTTTTCGAGCCGGCTTCGGCTGGCCTTCAGCCTCTCAGCAGCTGCCGCATCCAGCCGGGCTGAGAGATAGTCCAGCCTCTGTCTGGCATCGGCCGCGATAGAGCCCATCCTCCGGGCGGAGACTGCACGTTTGAGGTACTCCAGCCTCTCAGCCCTGCGCTCGTGGGCAGTCCAGAGGGCGCGCATCATCCTCACACGGCTGGAGAGTATGCTCTGCCTTATGCCCTCCGCATCCGGCACGGCCAGCCTGGCTGCGGCTGTGGGCGTGGCCGCCCTCACATCCGCAACAAAATCGGCTATCGTGATATCCGTCTCATGGCCCACCGCGGATATGACAGGCACGTCGCAGCCTGCTATGGCCCGGGCGACGGTCTCTGAGTTGAAGCACCACAGATCCTCTATGGACCCGCCTCCCCTGCAGACTATGACCAGGTCGCACATTCCCCGCAGGGCTGAGATGGCCCGGGCCAGGCTCTCCTCCGCCCCCTCGCCCTGCACCTGGGCAGGCGAGAGTATGATCCTGGCGGGATAGGCTCCCAGGGTCTTCAGCACGTCCCTCAGGGCAGCTCCCTGTGGGGAGGTGACGATTCCAATCCTCTCAGGATAGGCTGGAAGCGGCCTCTTTCTCTCCGGGGAAAAGAGCCCCTCAGCGGCCAGCTTTTTCTTGAGGGCCTCCATTTGCATGTAGCGAAATCCCACTCCCGCGTCCTCTTTGACGCCGCGGACGATCACCTGCACCCTCCCCTGGGGCCTGTAGACCGTGACGTCCCCGAAGGCCATGATATTCATCCCGTCCTTCATGGCAATGCCCAGAGAGGCACCGCTGCTTTTGAAGAGAACGCATGAGATCTGGGATTCCCTGTCCTTGAGTGTGAAGTACCTGTGGCCGGAGCGGTGGTGAGTGTAATTGGAGACCTCGCCCTGCAGCCATATGTCGCGCAGGCGGGCGTCGCCCTCCAGCCGCTCCTTTATCCTCTCATTCAGATCGGTTACAGTGAATATCTGAGTCAATATGCATTCCTTGAGGCTGGTTGAATATTTAAGTGCGACTCTTGCGGAGCGAAACTGATGCCTGAGAGCTCTGAATATTTAACTTTTATTTTAATACATTATTAATAATTTAAAAGAATGCTATGGCAGGGCCTCATCCTCTCAGTCAACCTCATTATATCCCCAGAGCATCCACGGCTGGTAGAGGGGATCGTCCCTCCAGACGTACAGTATCGCACCGCCCACGTCGGGGTGCTCGAGGCCCTCCAGTATATCGATGAAATCCGCATCTTCATCATTTTCAATCGCCTCTTTCACCATGCGCTGGAAGCCGGCCGGATCCCAGTCTCCGAAGAAATCGAACTCATCACAGCCTTCTGAATGCAGGGTGAAGCGGAGGTGCTGGCAGCTTCCTGATGAAAACTCGCCTTCTCTCTCCTCCAGCCATGTTGCTCCGCAGACCGGACAGCAAATCTCTTCGCCATCATCGGTATGGCAGTGCTCTTTATCATCCAGTGCCTCTCGAACTTCCATGGCCTTCGGGATGAACCTTATTATTAATAAATTTAACACTGCCTGCCGCTGCCGGTCACATGCTGGAATTTTAGCTATCTGATTCTGCCCCCTCTGTGAGTTCCTTGTGTCATCTGCTGTGGCCGTCCGTAATCAACCAGCGGCTGACGGCGTTTTCACTACAAACTCTCTCATAGATTCGCAAAAAAGGATACAGCTTTGAGCTGCCGGCCTGCGCAGGGCTCAAAGCCGGATTGCCACGGGTTCAGATTTACATCCAGTTACACGCAGGGCAGCCAGTCAACGCTGATAGCGCCGCAGGTGGAGTTGCCCCAGAGCTGTATGAACTTCTCGATTGAGAAGACGCCTGTCAGGTCCTCGACAGATCTGCCGTACTCGGCATGCCGTCCCTTCAGGTTGGAATCGGCAGTTGGATCTCTTGAGATCCATCCGATATGGGCCACTCCGATCACGTTGCTGTTTAGATTGGCTTCCAGGACGCCAGTGCAGCAATCTGTTTCAAGGTTGCCGTAATCATTGTAGCCGCGGGTCTTGACCTCGGTGGTCTTCTGCAGGTGCTCAGCATGGGTGTACATCTCAGTCAGCACTGCGCCGATCCTGTAGTTCTGCACGCACAGCTTATCCACCCATTTCTGGTCGTATGTGCCGGTCTGGTAAGAGACGGGCATGTACTCCAGCTCCTGCTCAGATGTGAAGTTGATGTAGTCCATCGGATACGATCCCGTCGGCCAGACACAGTCCAGGCCGGATGGCTGCCTCTCAGCCTCCATCTCGATCCTGGAGGTGATCACATTTCCCGAGCCTGACTGCTTCTCCACCAGCTTCTGGCCGTTATAGCCGTATTCGGTGGAGATGATCATCTCCAGACTCCTGTATCCCACCCCTTTTACAGACGATTTCTCGTACATGTAATTGGCTGCGCCGGCCATGCTTACCAGCATCATGGCGGCAACCGCCAAAACGATAAAGCCTCTCTTCAATCCACACTACCTCCTTTGGCCTGTGTGCCTTATGTTTGGGCACAGAGGCCTTCACTCTCCAGTTACCCTAGCACCCGTGCTACCGGTTCTCCGGAGTCTATTTTAAGCTTTTGGCAGCTTTTTATAGGAATGGGGGCGCAGGGGTTAGTGGAGGTACCCCCTTTGAGTTGACAACGAGTTAAGTAATACCAACTCATAGGGGGAAGCATATGGTGAAGATGAGGCGACGCTACCAATGCGCTTACCAAAAGTTTAATATTCATTTGAATCTATTACAAATGCACACAAAAATGGGGATAAAATCATGAGCACTGCTTTGAAAAACAAGCCCCTTGTAGAAGCAATATTTGAATTAAGATGGGCGCTTCCTGAATGCGCAACTGGAGCAAAAATAGATCCATCCTGCATTCCGCACTTTGTGCTCATGATCTTTGAATTTCCACGTTTAATATCAGAAACATTTTTAAATAAATAGCTGACATGCTCTTCTTGAAGGGATGTAGCATGGATGTTGATGTCCAGTCGT
>JAGPMN010000057.1 GCA_018052825.1 Methanothrix sp. | reverse complement strand
CTCTTCTGTGGCTACCCCCTTGCGGTTTTGACGAAGGATATAGCGAACCTTCGTCTTGTTTAATTTCATATCCTGGACTGGGCGTCCAAGCTTAGATGATCGGCGAAATAATTTCAGGACTCCACAGTTTCGGGACTATACACAAAAGCTAATCCTTCAAAAAAGCTAATGAACATGAAGCGACTAAATAATGGACGGGTAGATGGTCGATGTCGGAAGGCATGAGATGTCAGAACTGCGGCAGAGAGATCTCCGGGGATGAGGTATTCGCCACAGAGGGCAAGACCCTCTGCGAGGATTGCTATATCGATGCAGGCCACAGGATTCGCGTCTGCGACCCATGGGCGGAGAGGTCGAAGAAGATATTCAGGGACAGCCACGGGCTGCAGGGGACGGACGGCCTAACCGATCTGCAAAAGCAGATTTATGAGTTCATCCGGGAGAGGGGCAGGGCCACCCGTGCGGAGCTGGCGGAGAGGTTCAACCTCTCCCCAACGGAGCTGGAGAACGAGTTTGCAATACTGCGCCACTGCCAGCTCCTCAAGGGACGGAAGGAGGGCGATACGGTCTACATCGTGCCCTGGTGAGCCGTGAGCAGATCCGAGAGGCCAGCCCTTTGGTCATTATCCGCAAATGTGGCGGCCAGGAATGGCACACTCCACATATATGGACGAATTCATCTCAATAGAGATAAGAAGTCAAAGCATAAGAGATCAGGAAGGCAATATGTTCATCCCTGTGATTTTGGGCACGGCCAGAGAGGGCCGCCAGTCTGAGAAGGCAGCCCGCTTCATGCTGCAAAAGGCGCTGGATGCGGGGCTGGAGAGCGAGGTCCTGGATGTGCGGGACTATCGCATTGCAGCCACAGACAATACGGAAAAGAGCCCCGAGGCGGAGAGGCTCGCCGAAAAGGCCCGCCGTGCAGACGGCTTTATCATAGTCTCCCCTGAATACAACCACGGCTACCCTGGCGAGCTGAAGATGATGCTGGACATGCTCGTCTCACATTATGCCAGCAAGCCCGTGGGCATCTGCGGCGTATCATCCGGGGCCTGGGGCGGGGCGCGCATGGTCGAGCAGCTCCGCTTAGTCTGCCTGGCCCTCCACATGCTGCCGGTGGGCGAAGCCGTCTATTTTCCCAGGGTGCAGGAGCTCTTCGACGGAGAAGGTCGATTTACAGGCAGATCGCAGCACGGGCAGGCAGAGAGGCTTCTCTCAGAGTTGATAACCTCTGCCCGGGGCATGCGTGCCAGCCGGGAGAGCCGGGAATAAGGATATCAAAGACGAGAAGAGGTGCCTTGGAAAATGGTCAGGGGATGGCAGGAGATCCAAGCTCCTCCAGGTCCTTCCTCAGATTTGCATCGATCTTTGCCCGGCTCAGATCAAGTCCAGCCAGAAATCCGAGTGTGGCATCATCGTACCTGATACCCTCCAGGTTTGCGTCGCGCATATCCACGTCTTTTAGGACCACGGCAGTCAGATTGGCTCCGCGCAGGTCGCAGCCCGAGAGATTGGTATTCTGCAGGGACGCCAGATAAAACGCAGCCCCGCGCAAATCGGCTCCGCCGAAGTCCGCATCATCAAATGTCGCCCTCTCAATGACTGCCGATCTCAGAGATGCTCTGGAGAACGCCGTTCCAGTCATGGTCATGGAATGCAGATTGCTTCTGGTGAGGTCCGCCATGGAGAGGTCGGCATCGTCAAGCTGGCACTTGTAAAAAACATCCTCTCTGAGATCCGCACCGGAAAGGTCAGCGCCAGTGAAGTCCGCATGGTCCACAGTGGCAGGGGAGAGTTTGCAGCCGGAGAGGTTCGCCCTGGTCAGATAAGCCCTTGTGAAATCGGAGCCCGAAAGATCGGACCCTCCAAGGTTTGCTCCGAACAGCTCGGCTCTGGCGAACTGGCAGCTCAGCAGCTCCGTCTCCCTCAGGTCGGCCCAGTTGAGCCTGGCCCCCAGCAGGCTGGCTCTGATGAAAGAGGTATCTCTGACGATGGCCGAAGTCAGATCCGCTCTGTAGAGGCGGGTGCCTTCCAGCTTCGCCCTGCTGAGGTCGGCGCCGCTCAAAGAGGCATCTGTAAGGTCTGCGTCTCTCAGATCCGAGCCGGATAGATCTGTATCGTTCAATTGGGCTCCTTTGAAGTCTGCCCCAACTGCCGTGACTGCAGAAAGGTCTGCCTGGTATGCCCAGGCGCCCGTCAATTTCGCTCCGGTCAAGTTGGCTCCGCAGAGGTCGGAGCCGACCAGTCCAGATGCGTCCAAAACCGATTCCGAAAGGTCGGAGCCGGAGAGGTTGACGGAGGAGAGGTTTGTGAAATGCATTATGCAGCGGCTTAGATTGGCTCCCTGGAAGTTCGCCCCAGCCGCCCGTGCCTCAGAGACATCGGCTCCGGTCAGTACAGCTTCGCTCATATTGCAGTCGATGAGATTGGCTCCTACAAGGCTCGCCCCGGAGAGATCGGCTCCAGAGAGGGTGGAGCCTCTCAATGTGGACCTCCTCAGGAATGCTCCCCGCATAGATGCGCCATCCATATGGGAGCGGCTGAGATTGGCGGCCTCAAGGCTGGCGCCATCCAGGTCGGCTCCCTGAAGGGCGGCCTCGCTCAGGCGGCTCTGGTCGAGGCGGGCCGAGGTGAGGTTCGCCCCGCTCAAATTCGAGCCGATCAGGTTGACTGCCACCAGATTGCTGCCCATCATCTGCGCCATGGAAAAGTTGCAGGCGCGTGCGTCCGCCTCTTCAAGATCGCTGTAGCTGATATTTGCGCCCCTGAGATCGGCTCCCGCAAGAGTCGATTGGCTCAGATTCATCCCGCTCAAATCCATGTCCCTCAAATCCCATCCTGCGAGATCGGCACGCGGCTGGAAGGAGTTGGGAGAGATCTGAGATGAGGCCTGATGGGATGCCGGCTGAGCGGCGATGAAGGCAACTTGGGAAGAGGCCTCCTGCTCGGCAGGCGATGCTGCAGTGATGCCCATCATGATCATGAGGATGACCGCACAGGTCCGCCTCATCAAAATAGTATCCATATTGATATGGGTCTCCTCACTCCATTAAGAATCTTTGGTAGGCATTCCATCCGCCGGCACACGGCGGACAGCGGCATCATCGGATAGCTCGGCGGGTGAGAAGGGATAAATAGCCGACACGCCAATATAGGCAGATCTTAATGTGAGGTGAAAAAAGATATGCCCGATAAGAAGCTATACTCCCTGCCGGATCTGCCATACGCCTACAATGCACTGGAGCCTTATATCTCCGAGGCTCAGCTCCGCCTGCACCACGACAAGCACCATGCAGCCTATGTGAACGGAGCCAACGCCGTACTGGATCGGCTGGAGAAAGCCCGCCAGGCAGGATCGGATCTGGATATGAAGGCCACGCTCAAGGAACTGTCCTTCCAGGCGGGCGGTCATGTGCTGCACAGTCTCTTCTGGGGCAACCTGGCGCCGGCAGCCAAAGCTGGAAAGGAGCCAGGCGGGGCATTGGCCGAAGTCCTGAAGAAGGAGTTCGGCTCATTCGAGCGCTTCAAGAAGGAGTTTACTGCGGCTGCGTCCAGCACTGAGGGCTCGGGCTGGGCAGCTCTCTCCTGGTGCGGTATGACGGGCAGGCCCCTGATCATGCAGATAGAGAAGCACAATGTGAACGTCTATCCCATGTTTCGCATCCTGATGGTGTTGGATGTCTGGGAGCATGCCTACTACCTGGACTACAGGAATGAGAGGCCAAGGTTCATAGAGGCCTTCTGGAGCATAGTGAACTGGGATGAGGTTGAGCGCAGGCTGGAGGCTATTATAAAATAGCTATATCTTCATTTTTTTATAGTTATTATTTGGCTTGATGTATGGCAAAATCCTGTCCCATCACTTTCGCCCTGCGCGGCGCAAATATATTCCCTCGAAAAGCCTCCATCTCCTTTTGCTATGGCAGCGATCAGTTTATCATCCAGAAAAGATATACCTATAGAAAAATTTTGCTGATGTTTGTGGCGCAAAGCCAATAAAGGAATACAACTGATGAGTGGATGAGCGATGTTGCTTTGTGAAAGAGGGGATGGGCATTGAGCAGTAGAATTGTACAGCAGACCCTGGGCGGGCTGGCGGCATCGGTCATGCCCCGGGTCCGCACCACCGACGGTCACCTTTTGGACTGGAATCGCGAGGCCATAGTCAAGCAGCTCCTCAAGGAGACCAAGCTCTCCGAACAATTTTACAATGAGCCGGGGATCAGCGAGGAGGAGGCCGAGGATATCGCAAGGGAGGTGGAGAGGCGTGTGCGGTGGATGAACGTGCGCTACCTTAGCGGCCCCCTCGTGCGCGAGATCATGAACGTGGTGCTTTTAGAGCGTCACCACACAGAGTGGCGCAACATCTGCACCCGCGTGGGCACCCCGGTCTTCGACGCCCACCTCATCGACATCGGCACGGGCTTTGAGGCCAAGGAGAACGCCAACCTCCAGGAGAACGCCGAAACCTCCCACAAGAAGAAGGCGGACAAGATAAGCAAGGAGCAGTACCTGCTGCTCCTGCCTCCCTACCTGGCCGACCGACACCTGGCAGGCGACCTGCACATTCACGACCTGGAGTACTTCGGAACCAGGCCGTTCTGCCAGGATTGGGACCTGCGCTACTTCTTTTACTACGGACTGATGCCGGACGGCCTCGGTACCAAGGCCAGCGTGGCAGGTCCTGCGAAAAAGCCGGAGGTGGCCATACTGCATGCAGTCAAGGCCCTCGGCTCAGCCCAGACCAACTTCGCTGGAGGCCAGGGGTTCTACAACTTCCTTACATTCATCGCCCCCTACTTCGAGGGCAGAAGCTACATGGAGATACTGCAGCTCATGCAGATGTTCGTCTACGAGATGACCCAGATGATGGTGGCCCGGGGCGGTCAGCTCGTCTTCTCGTCTGTGCAGCTCACGCCGGGCGTGCCCAGGCTCTGGCGGGACAAGCCCGCAGTCTACGCCGGCCGGGTCTGGGACGGATCGGCAGAAGGCGCGCCCCTCAAAACATATGGCCAGTTCGAGCGTGAGGTGCGTCTGGCCTTCAAGGCCCTCATGGAGGTGATGCTGGCAGGGGATTACTGGGGCAAGCCCTTCAACTTCCCCAAGCCGGAGATCAGCATAGAGCCGGACTTCATGACCGAGGACGAGGCATTCAACGCCGCCCATCCCGACCTGCCCACTTACCGGGACCTCTATCTCATGACATTCAATCTGGCAGCCGAGTACGGCACGCCTTACTTCGACAACCAGCTTCCCGCCTACCGGGGAGCGGGCAAGGGCATATCCTGCTACCAGTGCTGCGCCTACCAGTTTGCCGCCACAGCCGACAGCGACAGCCAGTTCGAGGAGAAGCTGTACTTCCGGGAGGGCAAGCACTTCTCCATGGGCTCGTGGCAGGTGGTATCGCTCAACTGCCCCCGCGCTGCGTATCTCGCACGGGGCGACGATGAGCTGCTCTTCGAGTACCTGCGCGAGCTGATGGACACATCAGTCGAGATCTTCAAGGTCAAGCGGGAGTGGATGAGCCAGATCATCAAGAACCATCGCATGCCCTTTGCCACCCAGCAGCCTCGCGATCCCATCACAGGGGAGAAGGGGGCTGTGGCTGTGGGTCTGGACGGGCTGGTCTACACAATAGGCGTCGTCGGAGTCAATGAGATGGTGCAGTTTCATACAGGCAAGCAGATGCATGAGTCGCGCGAGGCCTGGAAGCTGGCAGTGCGGGCCATGACCGAGATGGAGATATACGCCAAAAAGCTCTCGGCGCATCACGGCATGACCATAGCTCTTGCCCGCACGCCAGCCGAGACCACTGCGCAGCGCTTTGCTGTCTCCGATCTGATACACGAGGAGTACAGGGAGTGCGCAGAGAGGGTGGTCAAGGGCGATCTCGATGCAGTGCGAAAGAGCCTGCACAAGACGCGCGACCTGCCAGTCTACTACACCAACGGGACCCATCTGCCTCCCGGCGCAGATGTGAGCATATTCGAGAGGGCCAGGCACGAGCACGTCTTCTTCCCCATTGTGGACGGCGGAAACATATTCCACATATTCCTGGGGGAGGCCGCGCCCGACCCGCAGGGGCTGATGGACTTCGGCCTGCGCCTGGCCAGGGAGACACAGATCGGCTACTTCACGTTCACCAAGGACATGACCGTCTGTCTGGGATGCTCACGGGTCTCTGCGGGCCTGGGCGATAGGTGCCCCAGCTGCGGATCGGAGGATGTGGACCACATCAGTCGCATCACGGGATACCTGCAGGCCGTCTCCGGCTGGAACAGCGCCAAGAGGCAGGAGCTAAAGGACCGGAAGAGGTACAACGATCTGAGGTAGGCTGACGATAGGATAGGGCGGACCTGGTCAAATGCTAACGAAAGGTATATATCGGATATACAAACAGGAGACTTGCCGAGTGAGGCAAATTGGAGGAGTCAATAATGCCTGCAGTTGTTAACAGAGAGGAATGCGTAGGCTGTGGAACCTGCGTCGATGAGTGCCCTGAAGAAGCCATCACCCTGGATGACGAAGAAATAGCAGTTGTAAATAAAGAAAAGTGCACTGAGTGCAAAACCTGTGTTGAGGCTTGCCCGTCTGAGGCCATCAGCATAGAGGAATAAGTTACACTACTATTTTTTTGTGGCATCTCAGGGTCGTTGCCCCCCTTATCATTATCATTGCGGCTTCCTTGCCCGCTGGCAAGGCTCTCCCTCGGTTATGGCCTCATAGAACTGCTCCCAGTCTAAAGTGGTGGCGACGCAGCCGGCCTGGGTGAGAAGAACCCCCCGCGCAGGCAGGGCATAGCTGTGGCAGAGGTCCAGTCCCTCTTTTACTTCCATGTGGCATCCCACGCCCACAATAGCCTGAGGATGGTATTTTTTGACCATCCTCTTTATGAAGCTCGATCCGGGAACAATAAAGAATCGGTAGCCCAGCCCCTCGGCGAATCTCTTGGCCTCGCCTATGCCGCAGCGCCCGCAGCTCACGCACTTTATGCCCTCGGGGGTGAGCTTGGCAGGGCACTCGATGCTGCGAAGGCACTGGGGCATGAATATGGTCCTCTCCCGGCAGGGAACCTTCAGGAACTCCTTGTTGTTGATGTAATTTCTCAGCCTCACCCCCACGTCGTCCACAATGGAGTCATCCATCCGGAAGGCTCCTGCTATGGGCTTGACCAGCCCCTCCAGGAGGATGATGCCAAGCAGCATGGCCCTGGCTGCCAGAAAGTTGCCTGTCTTAAAGGAGTAGAGGACGAGCAGGGCCACGAGGAGGGAGAGGATGAGGATCGAAAGGATCAAAAGAACCACGACTTCGCCCACGATATAGAACAAATGATTTATGTAATCAGGAAACATGCCTGCTTCTAAAAACCGTCCTGCCTATAAATCAGTTGCCTTAAGTTGGTCGAGAGGGAACTCTCGTATGGCAGGGCGGAGCAGAGGCTGCAGCGCGTCAGGGCGGCGCAAGTTTTTTATCTTACCTGGCAGTGGACTGTATACCCCTTCGCCCTTATGAAATTTGATGAGGATTGTTAAGATGGCTAAAATGCATAGCAGAAAAAAGGGCTCCTCCCGATCCCACCCTCCTGCCGCGGCCAAAGTGCCGGCCTGGTGCGATGTATCCAAAGAGGAGCTGGAAAAGACGATCATGAAGCTGCACGAGAGCGGCCTTCCCTCCAGCCGCATCGGCCTTACCCTCCGGGATCAATACGGAGTGCCAAGCACCAAGCTGATTCTCGGAAAGAACGTCACCGCCGTTCTCAAGCAGAACAATGCCCTGCCGGACCTGCCCGAGGACCTGAGCAATCTGATGAGAAAGGCACTGCACGTCAGAAAGCACATCAAGGTCAATAGGAAGGACGTTCACAACAAGAGATCCCTGCAGCTCACAGAGAACAAGATCAGAAGGCTGGTAAAATACTATCATGACTCCGGGCGGCTGGCGCCGGAATGGACCTATTCGCCCGAGACGGCTGAGATACTAATCTCATGAAGCGGCTGGACAAAGCCGCAGAAGCTATTGCCAGGTCGATTTTGCATTGCGACAGCATGCGTGTGATCTCGCATAACGACGCGGACGGGATCACATCGGCAGGGCTGATCTGCAATGCCCTTCTGCGGGCAGGCATACCCTTTCAGGCCACTCTCTTAAACAGGCTGGACGAGCCGGCTCTGGAAGGGCTGAAGGGGCCGGTGGTATTCTGTGATATGGGCAGCGGCAATCCGGAGCTGATATCGCGCATAAAAGAGGAGTGCTTCGTGCTGGACCACCACCGCCCGGTGGGGTCGTTGAGCTGCATGCATCTCAACCCCCATCTCTTCGGAATCGACGGTGCATTTGAGCTGTCAGCTTCAGGCACTGTCTATGCAGTGGTGCGGCAGATGGGGGACAATTCCGATCTATCAGGCCTGGCCCTCGTGGGAGCACTGGGCGACCGGCAGGGCATGGTCGGAGCCAACAAATCTATTCTTGATGAGGCTGTGGCCTGCGGGGCAGTGCGGGTTGCGGCCGGCCTGAAGGTGGCTGCAGACGGGCCGGTGGAAGAGGTCCTTGCGAGGAGCATCGAGCCTCTGCTGGACTATACAGGCGACCCTGAGAGGGTGCGCCGCTTTTTGGAGGATCTGGCCGTCTCAGGCGATGTGGAGAGCCTGCCGGAGGCGGAGCTGATCCGGCTGTGCACAGCCATCTCTCTGAAGCTGCTCATGCAGGGAAGCTTTGCAGCAGACTCTGTCATAGGCGAGGTCATACGCCTCAATCACGAGGTGGTGGAGAACGCCATGGAGCTGGTGGAGCTGCTCAATGCATGCGGCAACCGGGATCAGCCCGGGCTGGGCCTGACACTGTGCCTGGGCGACAGGAGTGCCCTGGCAGAGGCGAGAAGGCTGGCAGCCGAGTACAGGGGCCACATCATGAGGGAGATAGGGCAGCTGCGGGAGAGAAGCCGCGCCATGAAGAACATTCGCTATCTCAAAACGGAGAACATGGAGGCAGGTGCCATTGTATCTGGCCTTGGCATCAGGTATCTCTATACCGACAGGCCTCTTTTAACCCTCAACCGCAAGGACGATATAGTCAAGATATCTGCCCGGGGCAGCAAGCCGCTCATATCCAGGGGGCTGGACCTCTCCGTAGCTCTGAGAAAGGCTGCTGCCGCCGTAGGCGGAGCGGGCGGCGGGCACACCATAGCCAGCGGGGCCTCCATTCCTCCTGGAAGCGAGGAGAGATTCCTGGAGCTGGTGGACGAGATCGTGGGGGAGCAGCTGCGGGCTCCGCTGCAGGCTGTGCAGCCTGCAGCAGAGCCTTCCGGCCGGTCCGGGGAGGAGGGATGATAAAAGCCCGCCTGGTCCTGCTCGGAGAGAATGCCGGCATCGTTGCCGCGGCAATTGAGCCGGACAACCTGCCCAACATGGCCCTTCTCGCAGAGGAGGAAAGGCTGGTCCTGGAGTTCTCCACTGAGAAGGTGGGCACACTGCTCTCCACAGTCGACGACCTGCTGATGAACATTAAAATAGCGGAAGAGACGCAACGTTGTACGGAGGAGAGATGAAATTTCATTTGGAGGCGAGCCTGCGGCTGAGCGCTGATGCTGAGAAGGCCAGGGCTGCCATTTCCGACTTCTTTGGTAATGCCGGGCCGATACTGCAGAAGGGTGCCCCGGAGGGCCACGGGGCCAGGATCAGCTCCTGGAATTTAGCCGGCAGCAGGATCGACCTGGTGATCGACAGCGATAGGTACGTCCGGGCGCACGACGCCCTTCTCAGGCTGCGCCGGCCTCTCTCCGATCTGCTGGGAAAGCAGTACAGGATAGGAGTTAGGGGCATGGATATCAGCCGGTTCGACATCGAGGTCGAATCGGACAGGGCCATCGAGCATAAGATACCCTATGTGAGGGAGATCAGATTCGAGGGCGGAAAGCTATTCATAGCCCTGGATGTGGGGCCGCAGGGCTCCCTCGGCCAGTCCGAGATCGAAAACCGCATACCCGACAGGATCATCAGCCTACTCGAAGAGAAGCTGCAGAGCTACGGGGGCAAGGCAGAGCACTGGGAGCTGCTATGGGAGAGCGCACCCAGGCAGCCCAGGTTCAATCGCGATCCAACCGAGGAGATGCAGAAGGCTGGCTGGATCAAGCACGGGGCCAGCCGCGGCCAGTGGATATACGGCCCCCAAGCGACGCATATCTTCAGGACATTCGAGAGGATAGTTCTGGATGAGATAATAACCCCTTTGGGCTACAGGGAGATGATCTTTCCCAAGCTGGATACGTGGGACGTGTGGAAGAGGAGCGGTCACGCCCAGGGCGTCTACCCGGAGATCTATTTCGTCTGCCCCCCCAAGAGCCGCGACCCGGCCTTCTGGGAGGAGGTAATGGACTACTACAAGGTCACCCATGAGGTGCCTCTGGAGCTGGTCAAGGAGAAGATAGACGTGCCCATCGGGGGCATGTGCTATGCCCAGTGCCCCACATTCTGGGGATTTCTGCAGGGGACGACCCTGCCCAATGACGAGCTGCCCATAACCGTCTTTGATAGGTCCGGCACCTCCCACCGCTATGAGTCAGGGGGAATTCACGGAATAGAGAGGGTGGACGAGTTTCACAGGATCGAGATCGTGTGGGTGGGCACGCGGGAGCAGACTCTGGCTGAGGCCGAGAGGCTGAAGGCCCGCTACAAGCACATATTCGAGGAGATACTGCAGCTGCACTGGAGGACTGCCTGGGTCACCCCCTGGTTCATGGCGCAGGAGGGCAAGAGCGGCCTCTCAGAGATGGCCGGGGCCGGGACTGTGGACTACGAGGCCCTGCTGCCCTACAATGGAAACTGGATAGAGTTTCAGAACCTGTCGGTGAACGGAGAGAAGTACCCCCGGGGCTTTACTGTCAAGGCCCAGAGCGGGGAGGCGCTGTGGTCCGGCTGCAGCGGCGTCGGCCTTGAGAGATGGGCCTCGGCGTTCCTCAGCCAGAAGGGCTTGGACCCGGCCAACTGGCCCGAGGAGTTCGTCAGGCGGTGCGGGGAGCTGCCGAAGGGGATCAGGTTCCTCTGATCAGCCCCACAAGTTTCCTCTTGCATTATCATTTTTAAGCTGGTCTATTTATTTTTTTAATTTTATAACTGAATTCATTTTTAAACCGGACTCACTAAAAGATGGCGTGCCACGAGTTACTAAAACGTCACAAGGAGACGGAATGATAGGCGTTTTTGAAGAGATATATGCAATCGTGGTCTCTTTCTCTATAGCGTCTTCATAGAGGACTAACGCCGGGCGCAGCTTTCCTGCTGACAAATCCGAGTGAGGAAAAGGAACAAGTACGATGTCTCCTTTCATCTATGTGTCACTGGCGGTCTAAAAATGCTCAATAGTGGCGGTATAAAATTGACCAGCTGCCAATCCCTGAGATCAAAACTCAGGGGTTGTGTGGATGCTGGACATGGAAGGATTCCTCATGTTGCGAGATT
>JAGPMN010000009.1 GCA_018052825.1 Methanothrix sp. | reverse complement strand
TCGATCGGGGCAGTCCTCCTGCCAACACCAGAATTTTGATAAATCCAGCTCTTCCTCCATTGCTGTACCCCAATCGCAATTGGAGATGCTAATATATAAATTATTCAGTCAAGCAAGTGCACAACCCAGGCAGCATCTCAGCCTCTATTTCTTCTGCAGGCATCTATGAACCTTCCCGGAAATCCCCGGTAGGAGGCGCTGTGAATATGGGTGTAGCTGGCCACGAGATTACCCTGGCAGAATCCGTCCCACCCGCATTTTATGCCCGTGCCCCTCTCAAGCCTGATGGCGTAGCTCACATTCTCATCCATCACCATCTCGGAGTGGTGAAACTCGTGCCCCATGAGGGCAGCTCCCGCCGGCCCGATTGAGCAGTCCTTCTTAAGCCTGCCATGCACGTAGCTGACAATCCTCCTGCTGCCCCGCCTGGCCATGCCGGGAACCAGGCCCACCATCTCCTGCCTCTCGCCGTCCCATTCGATCTGGCGGGCCAGATACATCAGTCCTCCGCACTCGGCATAGATGGGAATACCCCTATCGTGCGCCATGTGCAGAGCCTGGATCATCCCTGCGTTCTCCGACAGCTCGCGGGCATATAGCTCCGGATATCCTCCCCCGATGTAGATGCCGTCCACATCGGGCAGGCTTGCGTCATGCAGCGGAGAAAAGGGGACGGCCGACGCCCCCGAAAGCTCTATCATCTCCAGATTGTCCCGGTAGTAGAAGTTGAATGCCTCATCCTGGGCTACTGCTATACTGACGCCCCGCCCGGATGAGCTTTCCCGGTACAGGTCAGCCGGCACAGCCGGCAGGGGCTCGGCCCCCCTGGCAATCTCCAGGATGCGTTCCAGGTCGAGGCCATCCTCCACAATCTGCCGGATCCTGTCCACCCTCTCTTCGAAGCCTTCGTGCCGGGCCCTTCCCTCCAGCACTGGAACCAGGCCCAGGTGGCGCATGGCCAGGTGCATCTCCTCATTTCTCCTGATGATCCCCACCACCTCCACGCCAGCATAGCGTTCGATCTCCCGGGCAGCCTTCTCTGCATGCCTCTCAGATCCAACCTTGTTGAGTATGACGCCTTTGAAATCTACATGGGGATCATAGTCCATGTAGCCCTTCACCAGGGCCGCAGCGCTGCGGGTGATGCTCCGGGCATCGACCACGAATATAACCGGCATTTTGAGCAGCTTGGCGATCTGGGCCGTGCTGCCCAGATCCCCCTCGTACCCCTCGTACAGGCCGCGCACTCCCTCGATCACTGATATGTCTGCGCCCTGGGCGGCATGGGCGTAGATCTCCTGCACGGCTCCCGCCGTCATGAGGTAGCCGTCCAGGTTGCGGCAGCTCCTGCCGGTGATCCAGGTGTGATAGCTGGGGTCGATGTAGTCCATGGCCACCTTATAGGGCTGCACGGCCAGGCCCCTCCTGCGCAGGGCGGAGAGAAGGCCGGCCACTATGGTGGTCTTGCCGCTGGAGCTCCTGTCTCCGGCGATCAGCACTCTCGAACAGTCTGCCAACATCATCCCCTTATTCCATGGACAGCTCTCTGAGCCTCTCATCGCTTAGCGGCCTTGGTATCTTCAGCTCGGCTGCCGCCATGATCTCCTCGCCCAGGGCCCGGTAGACATTGGCGATTGCAGTGTCGGGCGCTCCCTGGATTACTGTGACCGCCCTCCTCTCGCACTGCTGCACCACCGGATCCTTGGGTATGAATGCCACCAGCCTGCTGTTCAGTTCACAGGCAAACCTCTCAGCGATCTCCTTCTCCCGCCCGGCAGCAGCTTCGCGAGAGTTGCAGATCACTCCGGCCAGGGGGGTTTTGAGGCGGAGCAGCCCCTTGCTGATGTTGTTGGCAGCATAAAGGGGCATGTACTCTCCCGAGGTGATGATGTAGGCCTGGCTCACCAGCCCCTTTCTGATGGGCGCTGAAAACCCGCCGCAGACTATATCCCCAGGCACATCATAGAGCACCAGGTCCACCTCCTCCAGGACATGGGAGACCTTGCGCAAAAAATCGATGGCCACAATTATGCCACGCCCGGCGCAACCCACACCCGGCTCAGGCCCGCCCACCTCTATGCAGCGCACGCCCCCGTATCCCTCAAAGACGACATCCTTTTCCCGGATCTCTCCGCCAGCCAATATCAGGTCCATCATTGTGGGAATCCTGCGGCCTACCAGCGTTATGCTCGAATCGCTCTTGGGGTCGCAGCCCACTACCAGAACCCTGTGGCCCTTCTCGGCACAGGCGGCGGCAATGTTCGAGGCAGTGCATGACTTGCCGATACCGCCCTTGCCGTATATCGCAACGTGTTTAATAGATGACATCTAACTCCGCTCCGCATGTAGATCCGGCATAGGATATACAGCTTATCCAGGATGGTCTATCTGGACATTCCGAGAAGCAAACGCCGGAATGAGTGACAAGAGGTAGATGCAAATAAGGACGATCTGGGTGGGGGCAGTGCTGATTTCGCTGCTGTGCCTCGCGGGAGGGGCTTTGGGACAGGATGCGGTAGAGGCGGCCTACGTGCGCGGGCATTTCAGCAGCGGCGACGGTATCTGGCGGGCCAGCGACTTCGGCTGGTTCTATTACGACGTGGACGAGGATCAGGGAGGCGAGGAGCTGACTGTGCACCTCACGGGGAGGACGGCTGAGGAGGGCGACATAATCTACAGCTCTAAGACGTGGACATCTCCCTTTGAATACGAGCCCTGGGGCACATTTCAGGAGGTGGCCTTCCTGGGCAGCCCCTACCTGGCCGGCTATCCGGAAAGCAACTTAACAGAGGAGATAAGCTCACTGGGGAAGGGAGAGCTTAGACGGGTGCTCAGGAATGAAGAGATCACATACACATTAGGGGGCAACAAGACACTTTCGCTCCAGCAGGGCTACTCTCTGGCGGCTGTTGATGTCTCGGAGAAAAAAGGCACGGTTAAGTTTGCTCTTTTGAAGAATAGAGATATTATTTATGCATCACTGGTAAGCATAGGGGATACATTTGTCTACAAAATCGACGATGTCCCTGTAATCCTGGTCCATCTATCCGACGCCATGAAAAGTTCGAAAGAAGGCTTTGCTGAGGTAGATGGCATATTTCAGGTGAGCGATGCCCCTGATATCAAGCTATTCGATGGAGCCCTTATAGGGAACATGAAGCTTAATAGCTACTCAGAGGATGGCCTGGTATTTCAGAATAACATATCTCTTTCCCTCATCAGGGACTCCGAAGTGCCACTTACAGGCAATTTGAGGCTTGTTGTACTTGATATGCCGGATCTCACTTACTATCCCGTTGGAATCATCTTCGACTATGGTGTACATGAAATACGAGGGCCTGTATTCGGCTCAACGCCATCTATTCCCGTGCGAATGGGTGAATATAGTTCTTCTGCCATAGCCAGATGGAACTCCCAAAACTACAGTGGATTCTTCTTTGATCCTGATAATTTGCTGAGCATTTATCAGGATTCGATGGGAGGAGAGACGCTTGTATTTTATTCTGTAAATGGCAGGAGACTTGAGCCTCCTTATAATTATATAAGGTATGAGGAGAATAAAACCATAAAGCAGCCAGGCATTCAATATACATGCATAATACAGCCGAAAGAATTCGAATACAAACCGTGGGGATACTATTATACTTTAAGCTTCGTTGGCGATACCTGGTTTGCGGGATACGATTCAAGTCTTGAAGGCAGAAATTCATCTTTCAGCCTCCTGGAGCAGGATTACCTTGGCAGGGTGCTCATCGATTCAGAGCTCGAAGGAATCATTGTAGCAGGGAATTATTCATTGCAAGAGGGATATGAGATGCACATCAGGGATGTGGGCAATGACAGCCTTTTCCTTCAGCTTTTTAAAGATGGGCGCATGGTGGACAGCTCAGTGGTATTCTCCAATACGACATATATGTATAAAAAAGACATGGAGAATATCAATGACATGCCGATAATAATGATGCACTTCGGAAATGTCTTCAACAACGGCACAGAAAGACTTGCCTCGCTGGACGGCATCTTCCAGATCTCTGAGAGCACATTTTCCATTGATCCAGGGACGGGGTTTGGCGAGCTGGAGATCGTCAATGTCTTTCCTGAAGGCATGATCATGCTCAATCCAGACCCCATAAACCTCAACAGGAACTCTGATGTGGGCATCGGGCCGGGTATGAGCGTACATGTTGCCGACAATGATACGCTCAGATACTATCTGTACCAGTTAAAGTATGTGGTTCCTTCACCTGAGCCGCCTCTTGTAAAGGTTCAGGATAATGTATCATCCCTTTCATCGGCTAACTTCAGCCTGATAGTCCGGGCGGCAGAGATACGACAGGTACTGGTAAATATACTGGATTCAAGCAATAGGACTGTATTTACCAGGGATATCACTAGCATCGGCCAGGGCTCAGGCGAATGGTGGGTCTATGCCTGGAAGTGGAATGCCACGACTCTGCAGCTCAGCGATGACGGCAGCCTTGTCATAGATGCTGGCGGCCCGGTGCCGGCACTGCTTTATCTGAACTCGTCTGCACCTGCCGAGCAGGTCAGTGTGATATTCGATTCAGAGGGGCGAATTGCAGCGATATTGAAGACGGGGTCCATATTTTACATCTCCAGAAACGAATTTAGCAGGATGAACAACTCGCTTGACTACGACGCTATGCTGGCCAACAGCACTGCTAAAAATCAGTTTATCAAAATCGAGCCGGGAGAGAGTATTCTGCAGCTTTTCGATGTTATCGACGGAAGGCTCGTCCCTAGCCACGTCAATCATACCCTGCACGGCACACTGGATTCCTTGGAGCCGCATGCAGTCACTGTAGGGACCCCGCCCGGAAGATATGAGCTGAGAACAAGAATAGAAAATGCCGTCAATGCCATTCAATCATTCGGATATTTCTTCAACGTCACAGCCGCCCCCATACGTGGCGTCTCCCTGGGCTCCGCCAGCGCCCCGGCAGGCGAGGAGGCCACAGTCCCCCTTCTCGCCGGCAACTCCAGCCTGGAGAGGAGGATCGACATCTCCTACAACACAACACTTCTTGAAGCTGTGAGAATCTCAGGCGGCAACGCCTCCTGGCAGGTGGACGGCACGGCAGGCAGGATAAGCATTCTGCTGCCTGCAGGATGCGAAGGGGCCAATCTCACCTTCTCCGTTCGGCCGGCTTCGGCCAATCAGACCGCCCTCCTGGAGGTGACGGACACATCAGGCCTGACGCCAGAGGTCAGAAACGGCAGCATCAGCATCCTGGGCGGAGATCAGCCTGCAAAGAAGAGCGATGTGGCGGGGGTCTTAGCATCCCTATTTGCACTGGCGGCGGCCGCATACACCCTTCAAAGGAGATAGTATCCTCTCCTGCCTACATATCCCTGGCTGCCAGCTTTATGGCCCGTCCCAAAGCAGTGCTCATGGCCTCGATGCGGCTTCTGTCGTCGCCGCCCTGCGCGGATATGAATAGGTTGAATCCCCCGTTGTAGGCCAGGGCCCGCAGGAAGTGAGGGAGACTCTCCAGAGCCATGCCGCCCATGGCATCGCCTCCGAGCTGAAAGCTCCCATGATAGCCCGGCTCGCCGAAGCGCACCGCCGCGGTGGCCACAGCCGTGCCTGATGGCACCACACAAGAGGCCATGCCGCTCTTTATCTGCCCGGCTATGGCCGCGCCCAGGGTTATGGCAGTATCCTCAGTAGTGTGGTGGTCTCCCGTCTGCAAGTCCCCCCGCGCCCGGACCGTCATGTCAAATCCCCCTGCCAGCCCGATGGAGGCGATGATCTCGTCCAGCAGGGCCACGCCCGTCTCCGCATCAACTCTGCCCTGCCCATCGATCTCCAGAAGGACCTCGATGCTTGTCTCCTTTGTCTCCCTCTTTATGTATTGGCGCATGATATCTTAATGATGCCTTCCTATTTTTAAGCCGATCGACCCCGGCGATGGCTATCCGAAGGGCTTATCTACCTTCAGGCCAACCCTATATTTTCATAGGTCATAATGTAAAGGGTTATCAGCATGATTTCCAAAGAGGATATCCACGAAATTTTAAAGGGATACGATAAGAAAAACCTGACCATAGCTACCATTTGCTCCCATAGCAGCCTCCAGATATTCCATGGTGCCCGCGAAGAGGGCTTCAAAACGCTTGGCATATGCATCGGACGGCCGCCCCGCTTTTACGATGCATTCCCCCGTGCCCGGCCCGACAAGTTCGTCTGCGTGGAGAGCTACAAGGCGCTCCTAGATTATGCGGGAGACCTCGTCGCCGAGAACGCCATCATCATCCCTCACGGCTCTCTTGTGGAGTATCTGGGAATAGAGAGGTTCGAGTCCCTGGCAGTGCCCACATTTGGAAACCGCCAGGTTTTGGCCTGGGAGAGCGACAGGGAGATGGAGAGGGAGTGGATGCTCCGGGCAGGGGTCAATGTGCCCATGCGGTTTGAGAAGGCTGAGGATATCGACCGGCCGGTGATAGTCAAGTACCACGGTGCCAAGGGCGGCCGCGGATTCTTCATAGCCAAGACCAAGGAGGAGCTGCAGGCCAAGATGAGCACCCAGGAGAGGTACACAATTCAGGAGTTCATACTGGGCACCAGATATTACATTCACTTCTTCTACTCGCCCATAAAGCAGGAGGGATACCGCCTGAGCAAGGGATCCCTGGAGATGCTGGGCATAGACAGGAGGGTGGAGTCCAATGCCGACGAGATCTTCCGCATAGGCAGCATGAAGGAGCTGGCCGAAGCCGGCATCTATCCGAGCTTCGTGGTGACGGGCAACCTGCCCCTGGTGCTGCGCGAGTCGTTACTGCCCAGGGCCTTCGAGCTTGGGGAGAGGGTGGTGGAGACCAGCCTGGACCTGTTCGGAGGCATGATCGGAGCCTTCAGCCTGGAGACGATAGTAACCGACGAGCTTGAGTTCAAGGTCTTCGAGATCTCCGCCAGGATCGTGGCCGGCACCAACCTCTACATTAGCGGGTCGCCGTATTCTGACCTCATCGAGCCGGGGCTTTCAAATGGCAGGCGCATAGCCCAGGAGATCAAATCCGCAAATGAAAGAGGCCTCTTGCATGAGATCATAACCTGAAAAGAAAGGCTTATCTTGGTGGGTCTTAGTAGGGTGACAGCATGTCAGGCCTTATTAAGACCTTCCAGCAGGCCACAGAGCTTCAGTGCGGCTTTTTAGAGAAGCTGCTTGACCTGGATATACCAAGCATCGCCGCGTTCTCTGAATCCATGGCAGATTTCTTGAGACCCTCACCTGAGAACAAGTTCGTCTACGGCCTTGCCGCGGGCCGCTCCGCCCTGGCACTTTACAGCTTCCTGCAGCTCATCCAGAACCACTTCGAGAATGTCTTTCCCTTCACTTTAGAGGACCCGGTGCAGAGGCACTACAGGAAGGGCAAGAACCTGGGCATTGCCATCTCCGGGTCGGGGGAGACGTTAGCCGTCAACAAGTATATCGACGACATCATCACCCTGGGAGGGGAGATCAAGCTCATAACTGCGAACGAGAACGGCACTGCCTATAAGATGGTCAGCGAGTACGAGCGTGGTTCCGTGCTGGTGTTCAAGGCCAGGACCAAGCAGTCCACAGACAAGGACAGCAGGTCGAGGCTCTCTCCAATGGGCACCGAGTTCGAGCTGGAGGTCCTGGCATTCCTCAACGCCCTGTTTCCGGACATCCAGTCCCGCCTCAAGGGCATATGCAACCCCTCATGCCCCCAGTACCGCACCACCATCAGGGACTTTGAGGAGAATGCCCGTCTCATCAAAGGCATGGATGCGGAATATCTGGAGCACTGGTTTAGCAGGCTGCTTCCCAGAAGCGGGCGGTATATCATCGGCGGAGTGGGCAGGTCCGGCCTCGTGGCCCGCGCCTTTGAGATGAGGTTTACCCACTTGAACAAAATCAGCTACTGGGAGAGAGATTTTAATACGCCAAGCTTTCAGATAGGGGATGTATACATTCCAATAACCGGAACAGGCAACACATATGAGGCCTTAGAGGGGACAGTTGCCGCCCTGAGCCACGGCTCCGATGTGATGCCCATCACAGCCAACCCATCCTCCCGAGAGGTAATGCTCCTCAAAAAGCACGATCGGGAGAATGATATAGCCCTAATTCCGGTCAAGCCGGAGTACAGAGATCTGTTCATGGGGGACACCAGCTCCACCACCTGGCTGATGTCAGACTACACGAAATTCCGCTACCCCATATTTGAGATCAATGCCTCAGTCTTTACCAACAGTGCTGTGGCGGTGGGAGCGGAGTTTCTTGGAATCGTTGAGGCCGGAATGAGAAGGATGCACGTCTGATGGCCCGAATAATAGCTCTCTCAGACACCCACCTGGAGGGTGAGGCGCTCCGGCCGGCCGTAGCATCGCTGGCCAGAGGCGCCGACCTCATTTTGCACGCCGGCGACTTCGTATCCGAAGAGTGCCGCGCCGCCCTGGAGGAGCTTGGCAGGCTTGAGGCTGTGCACGGCAACTCCGACTGCGCACAACTGAAAAGGCTCCTGCCGGAGCGAAAGGTCATCGATGTGGAGGGCGTCAGGATCGGCCTCGTGCACATGGCATCGCACGGCTCCGACCTGGTGGGAGCGGAGATGATGGCAAGGGAGATGGACGTCTCCGTGCTGGTATTCGGCCACCTCCACCGCCCCATCATCGAAAAGGACAGGCATCTTCTCATCTGCCCGGGAAGCACCACACTGCCGCGCATGTCGGCCCCCTCCTTAGCAGAGCTGGTGATCGAAGACGGCAGAATAGAGGGGAGCATCATCCCACTGGGCAGCCCTGCCTGCAGTTATCTCAGGTTCGCTGGAAGGCTGGCGGAGAGTGCGAACAATCCTCGCCTCAATCCCTCCTCCGACAGCCCCGTCCGGACCGCCGCCACCGGTTGGCCAGCGCTGCGATAGTACCCGAAAGGGTCAGGGCCAGGCCTATGGCCATCACCTGCCTGTCGAGATGGACCAGCATGAAGGCGTTGAGCAGTATGCCGAGCAGGGGCAGCAGGGGAAGCCTGCCCCATGAGACGGGCACCCGGAAGGGCCGCTCCATCTGCGGTTTTTTGTATCTCAGGACGATGAGGACCGAATTTATGACTATGAATGTCACAAATACTGTGAAGTTGTTGATATTGGCCACGAGGGCGATGTCCCCAAGGAAGACGAAGGCCATGGAGAGGAGCATGGATAGCAGAGAGGCCCGCCAGGGCGTCTGCCTCCTGGGATGGACAGATGCCAGCCAGGTGGGCAGGCAGCAGGACCCGGCCATGCCGTAGATGATGCGGGAGGAGGAGACCAGCATGAGCAGGACTGTATTTGTGGTGGCAAAGAGGGCTATGACAGACAGGACCGCTGATGCCTCCTGTCCGAGGGCTGAGCGGCCGATGTCCGAGAAGGGAGCCGTGGAGCTGCTCAGCCTCTCCCAGCCGAGAACGCTCACCGCAGAGAGCGCCACCATGATGTAGATCACAATGCTCCCAGAAATGGCCAGGATGAGGGCCCTGGGTATGTTCTTCTCAGGGTCCTTTGCCTCCTCGGAGAGCTTGACCATCTCCTCAAAGCCGAGAAAGGCAAAGAATATCAGAGCCGAGGCCCGAAATATGCCGGAGAGGCCCAGAGGAGACATCTCAAAATAGTCGGCCCTGCCGATGTATGGAATGCCTATGAGCACCACCAGCACCATCCCCGAAATCTCGATGGCTGTGAAGGCTACGGCCAGCCGGGCGGACTGCTTGATTCCCAAAATGACCACTGCTGAGAGGGCTGCCAGGAGCAGCAGGGCTGCGGGCAGAAGGGGCGCGCCTGTCAGAGCCCGCAGGTAGCCAGCGAACCCGAGGGCTACAGTCGCCGCCCCGATCACCCCGCTGAATATGATCAGCCACCCGATGACGAAAGCCGGAAAGCGGCCGAAGGCCTGAGATGTATACTCATACTCAGCGCTGGCTTTTGGGAACATGGATGCCAGCTCGGCATATGACAGGCCAGTGAATACGGCCACGACGGCAGAGAGCAGAAAGGATATCCAGACGGCGTTTCCTGCAAGGCCCGCAGCCTGGCCGAGGAGGGAATATATGCCGGCTCCAAGGATGATGCCTATGCCGGATACAGTGACCTCAAATAGACCTAAAGCGCGGCGGAGCGGGACCTTTCCCTCCATAAAATCGATGTTAGCTGTATTCTATTAATGATTTTGGGTATGTCGCCATTCTCCATCGCCTCCAGACAGCCATAGAAGCCTATATCTGAGAAGAGTTGAGAAGTTGCTATCGCTGGAGCTGACGCACTCATGCTAGGAATCAAGGATAAGTTTCCCCATCTGCCGGAAGAGATATCAGGACTGCGAGAGCTGGCCTACAACCTCTGGTGGAGCTGGCACCCGGAGGGCCGGGCACTATTCAAGCTCCTCAGCCGCCAGGGATGGTACCTGAGCAACCACAATCCCGTCAAGATGCTCAACCGCATGGATGGCGATGCCCTGAAAGCGGCCTGCTCCGATCCCCATTTCATGAGGCATTACGAGGCTGTGATGGCTCGCTTCGAAGGCTACATGAACCCCCGCGGAGGCTGGTTCTTCCGCAGCACCTCCGAGCAGGAGAGAGCCAGGATCGCCTACTTCTCTGCTGAGTACGGCCTGCATCATGCCCTGCCCTTCTATGCCGGAGGCCTCGGCTTTTTAGCGGGCGACTTTCTCAAGGAGTGCAGCGACCTCGGCGTGCCTCTCGTCGGAGTGGGATTCATGTATCCTCAGGGCTACCTGCGCCAGATGATCTCCCCGGATGGCTGGCAGGTGGGGGCCTGCGAGATAGTGGACAGGGAGAACGCTCCAATCAGAAGGATCATGGATAAGAGCGGCGAGCCTCTGTCCATCAAAATTCCAGTCATGGACCCGCCCATCTACCTAGAGGTCTGGACGGTGGATGTGGGAAGGACCAGCCTCTATCTGATCGACACATCCAGCGAGGCCAATGAGCCCTGGAATCGCATCATATCCGACCGCCTTTACACAGGAGACCTGGAGCAGCGCCTGCGTCAGGAGATCGTCCTCGGCGTTGGAGGTGTGTGCCTACTGCGGGCTTTGGGAATAGAGTACTCGGTACTGCATTGCAATGAGGGGCATCCTGCCTTTGCCGTTTTGGAGAGGATCAGAGAGCGGGTGGGGGCGGGAATGAGCTACACTGACGCCTTCGAGGAGGTCAGGAACACCACAGTCTTTACCACCCATACCCCTGTTCCGGCGGGGCATGATGTGTTCTCCTATCAGCTGATGGACAAGTACTTCGGCGCATACCTTCCCACCCTGGAGCTATCCCGCGACGAGTTCTTCCGCCTGGGGACCAATCCTGCCAGGCCGGAGTGCTTCAACATGACCGCCTTTGCCCTGCGCTGCTCAGCATTTCGAAATGCCGTGAGCAAAAAGCATGGAGAGGTCAGCCGCAGCATGTGGCAGCAACTGTGGCCGGAGATTCCTTTGGAGGAGGTTCCAATCGAGCACATAACCAATGGAGTGCATGTGCCCTCATGGATCGACCGGCGGCTGGGCGATGTGATATTGAACCGCTACCTGGGCAGGACCTGGCTGGAGGAGCACGACCATCCAGCCACATGGGAGCTGATAGATGAGATGCCCGACTCCGTATTATGGGAGCACCACAAGTGCATGAAGGAGATGCTGATCTCCAAGATCAGGGAGCGGGCCCGGGACAAATGGCGCCAGGCAGGCTCGGATCCCAATAATATAATGGCCTCGGGGGTGCTGCTGGAGTCCGAAGCCCTCACTTTGGGCTTCGCCCGGCGGTTCGCCTCATACAAGCGGCCCACGCTCCTCCTCCAGGATGTGGCCAGGCTGGCCAGGATTGTGAGCGATCCATGGAGGCCGGTGCAGATCGTATTTGCCGGAAAGGCCCACGAGGATGACCAGCAGAGCAAGCTGCTGCTCCAGCAGGTCTTCAATGCAGCCAAAGACCAGGCCTTCGGCGGGCGCATCGCCTACGTGGAGGACTACGATGAGCTGCTGGCGCAGTATCTGGTGCACGGCGTTGATGTCTGGGTGAACAATCCCCTGCCGCCCATGGAGGCCAGCGGAACCTCAGGCATGAAGGCCACACTCAACGGAGTGCCCCAGCTATCCATACTGGACGGCTGGTGGATTGAGGGCTATAACGGCAGGAATGGCTGGGCAGTGCAGGGAGCAGAGGGGCCGGACAGGGACGCAAGAGACGCAGCGGCGATATATGATCTTCTGGAGAAGGAGATTGTGCCCCTCTACTACAATGTTGACGAGGACGGCCTCTCGCACGGCTGGGTGAAGATGATGAAGGAGGCCATAAAGGTGACAGGCCACCAGTTCAGCGCCCGGAGGATGGCCAAGGAGTATATGGATAGATTTTACAGGAAGGCCATTCAGTCGGCCTTGAGTGCTGAGCACCTCAGGGCGAGGAGCAGGGGTAAGACTGACCTGTTCAAGGGAATTTGAGCATCATGCTATGCCAGCTCCGCCATCCTCTCGCAGGCATTCTCCACTATCGGCATGGGCGAGACGGAGTTCATCAGCAGCCCCAGCTCCTCGGGGCCGAGGCCCAGGGCTACTCCCGCCAGCTGGGTCACATAGAGCACAGGAATGCCGATCGCCTCTCCGCGCTTCTGCTCCAATGCCTTTTGCCTGGCGTCGAGCATGAGGTGGCAGAGGGGGCAGACTGTGACTATGACCTCTGCGCCGGCCTTTTTGGCCCCCGAGAGGATCTGAAAGGCGATGTCCTCCGCTGCCTCCTGCCGGGGCAGGAATATGGGCCCGCCGCAGCAGAAGGTCTTGAGGCGGAAGTCCACCGGCTCGGCCTGTAGCCTTCTGATCAGCTTTTCAATCAGAGTGGGATACTCAGGGCTGTCCACGCCCCTGGGACGTGTGAGAAGGCAGCCGTAGTAAGGGGCGACCTTGAGCCCCCGCAGGGGCAGGACAATCCTCTCATCCTTCTCAGCAAGCGACTCTAAAATGACATCGATGGCATGCCTGACGGTGGCCCCGCTGTACTTTTTGTCGAGGACGGCGTTCACCCGCTGCAGGGTCTCCGGATCCCGCAGCCGCTCGGCAGCAGCCCTCAGGTTGCTGTAGCAGATTGAGCAGGGGGTCATGATGGGCAGACCCGTCCTGGCCATATTTCGGGCCGACAGGCCTGTGGCCACCAGCTCGTTTGAGACATGCGTCGCCCCGCAGCAGTTCCAGTCGTCCAGCTCCTCGAGCTGTATGCCCAGAGCCGCACAGACTGCCCTGGTCGAAGCGTCCATCTCCCTGCCTGTGGATTTGGAAACGCACCCCGGATAGTATGCCAGCTTCATGTCTATCACCTCAGCTTCTCAATGATCCTCTTGACCTCATCCCGACCATCAATACCCTCCATATCCAGGCCGATCTTGCCCCTGGCAAGCAGCTCCAGGCCTATCTGCATGGACTGCACCATACCCTGGGGATAGGCCAGCAGGAACTGGCCGGTCAGAGAGAGCTCGGATATGCGGCCATAATCCTCAATCTGCTTCAAAAAGAGCCGCTCGTAGGCCGCATCCGCGGGCTGGGCTCCCCGCCCCTCCCTCTCAGCCATCTCCTTGAGAGCAGAGACAACTGCCTTCGGGCGGATGCCGCGCGGGCAGCGGACTGTGCAGAGCAGGCAGGAGGTGCAGAGCCAGAGGGAGTCGCTATTTACGGCCTCATCCCTTTTGCCCTCCAGACATAGCTTGATCAGCCTTCGGATGCTCGGGTTCATGAGGCTCGCAGTGGGGCAGCTAGCCGAGCAGGTGCCGCACTGAATGCAGGTCAAAAACTCCTCCCCTGCCAGGCGGGCGACCTCTGCCTTAAAGTCATTCGTCAATGCCGCCATCAGCTCGCCTCCTGGCTGGCATCTGCTGCCCTGACGGGATGCTCTGTGCCACCGGCATTGCTCTCAGGAGCATCCTTTTTAATCCTCTCTGCGATCCTGGCCACGGCCACGTCCACCGGCTCTCTCTCCATGATCTGCCGCAACCTGGGCTTTTTGAGGAGGGAGAGCATTGGCGATAGGGCCTCGTCGACGCGGGCGAGCAGCTCCGGGTCGACCTGCGGCCTCTCCGGGGCGGGCATTGGCTGCCTTTCGATCTCTGGCGGCGAGACTGCGCCGCTCACATCTGGACGGGAGCGCTGGCCTGTCTTTATGGCGGATATTGCCTGCTTCCACTCCTCAGCCCATGGCGTCTCTTTAATCTCCGTATGCCGCACATCCGAGCGCCGCACATCTATAGCTGAAACCGGGCAGGCCTTCTGGCAGGCCCCGCAGAATATGCACTGCTCCTTGACAGGCGCAGCCTTGCCCCTCTCGTCGACATACCAGCATTTGGCAGGGCAGACATTGAAGCAGGCCTGGCAGCCGAGGGGATCGCAGCGCACGAGGTTCTTTTCGATGAGGTTGATCTCGCCCTCAAAGGGCTTCTTGATGTCCATGGCCTGGTAGGGGCAGACCAGAGCACACCTGCCGCAGCCGATGCAAAGGCTCTGGTCGACGGAGATCTCGCCGGAGAACTCCTTCTCATCCTCAGGCACATCAAGGGGCTCGCCCTCTACGGATATGGCCTCCTCCGGGCATATGGGCGCGCACAGGCCGCAGTAGTCGCAAAGCTCCTCGTCCACGAAGAGCTGCTCGTAAGGCACAAGGTTGCGGGGCTCCTTCTCCCGCTCCGTCCTGTCTGTGAGCAGGAAGGCCTTGCAGAATGCAGCACACCTGCCGCAGAGGTTGCACTTCTCAGGATCGACTGCGATCTTGCCTTTGACACCCGTCCGGAGGGGGCCGTAGTCCTCGCGGGTTTTATTGAATGCGACCTTTATGGCCTGGCCCGGGCAGACCGGCTGGCAGAGCAGACAGGGAAGGCACTTTTCATTGGGAACTGCTTCCGCCAGCAGGCGGGGATACCTCTCCAGGGTGGCGAAGTCAACAGGCTTTCCCTCTGCGGAAATGCTTTCGCTCATGCCCCTGCCTCCGCAGTACGGGCCGGCCTGCCCTCATGCTCTGCATCGATAGCCGCAGGCATCTCCGTCACAGTCATGCGGAAGGCCTTTGTGGGACAGAAGTTGGCACACATGCCGCAGAAGGCGCAGGCTTCAAGGTCGATCAGCACCGGCGGCGCATCCAGCCCCTTGGCAATCTCCTGCAGAGGGCCCTCTTGCAGGGCTTTCTTCGGGCATAGAGAGACGCAGATGGAGCAGCCGACGCATCTCTTGTAATCGTAGTCGAGGAGGATCTCCCTCTCTTTGCTCTTCTGCCTGGCCAGTATATGACTGTCCTGGACATCCATCTCCTTTTCTATCTCCATCATGGGCTGGAAGCCTCCCCTGCAGGGCTGACAGCAGCCCTGCTTTGCAGTTCCGTACCGATGGGCCCCATTGCCTTCAGCTCGCTTATGAAGTCCTTGAGGTCCCTCGCATAGATCTCCCCCTCGCTGGCTGCGCACCATACGATCTTGACCCTGCCCGGGTCCAGGCCAACCTTTTCCAGGACGCCCTTGAGTACATTGACCCTCTGCAGGGCCTGGTAGTTGCCGTCCCGGTAGTGGCACTCGCCTATGCGGCATCCTGCGATGAGAACGCCATCAGCGCCCCGGCGCAGGGCCTCCAGTATGAAGACCGGGTCAACCCGGCCCGAGCACATAACCCGGATGTTTCTCGCGTTGGTGGGATACTGGATGCGTGATGTCCCTGCGAGGTCTGCCGCCCCGTAGCTGCACCAGTTGCAGAGAAAGGCCACAATCAGCGGGAACTCCTTCTTCTCCTCTGTGGCCGCCCTCACCTGGGCCATTATCTGCTGGTCGGAGAAGAAGCGCATGTCTATGGCATCGACCGGACAGGCGGCGGCACAGGAGCCGCAGCCCTTGCATGCTGCCTCATCCACATAGGCCGGGCTTTTCACAGATATGGCCTTAATGGGGCAGACATCCACACAAAGCTTGCATCTGATGCACTTTTCCGGATCTACGTAGGCCGATGTCGGCTCCAGATCGAGATAGCCCCTGTGAAGAAGCTTGACTGCTTTCGCCGCTGCCGCGCTTCCCTGGGCGATGGATATGGGGATCTCCTTGGGGCCGGAGGCGCAGCCTGCTATGAAGACCCCGTCGATATGGGCCTCCACCGGCCTCATCTTGGGATGGGCTATCTCAAAGAACCTGTCAGGCCTGCGTGAGAGGCCCAGCAGATTGCCCAGCACATCAGCCTTGCTGTCAGGCTCCAGGCCCACAGAGAGCACAGCCAGGTCGTGCCTGACCCTCCGGACCTCGCCGCTCTGGGTGTCCTCGAATATGAGGAATATCTCTCCGTCCACCTCTTCTATGCGGGAGACGCGGGACCGCACGAAGTTGATGCCCAGCCTCTGGGCCCGGATGTAAAACTCCTCATAGCCCTCTCCGCAGGCCCGGATGTCAATGTAGTAGATGGTGACCTCAGTCTCCGGGTACTTTTCCTTTACCAGCTGGGCGTTCTTGAGGGAGGCCATGCAGCAGATGCGAGAGCAGTATTCGTTTCCCACAGTCGCATCACGCGAGCCCACGCACTGAAGGAAGGCGATGGAGGATGCTACCCGGCCCGTGCTGGGGCTGACCACCTCCCCCCTGGTCGGCCCTGAGGCATTGAGCATCCTCTCCATCTGCAGTGTGGTGATGACGTCCCTGTATCTGCCGAATCCGTACTCCTCCTTTCTGGAGGCGTCGAAGGGCTGCCATCCTGTGGCCACGATTATGGCCCCCACATTCAGCTTGAAGTCGGAGGGCTTCTCATCCAGCTTTACCGCTTGGGCCGGGCAGGACTCGACGCAGCGGGTGCAGCCTATGCAGGCCTGGGGGTCGATGCAGGCAACGAGGGGCACGGCCTGTGGATAGGGGATGTATATGGCCTTTCTCTTGCCTATGCCAAAGTCGTATTCGCTGGGGACCTCGACCGGGCAGACGCCGGCGCACTCGCTGATGCAGCCCTTGCAGAGCTTCTCGTCCACATAGCGGGCCCGGCGCACCCCTGAGACCGTAAAATTGCCCACGCTACCCTCGACCCCCAGCACCTCGGAGTATGTCATGAGGGTGATGCCTGGGTGGTTGTAAACCTCGGACATCTTGGGCCCCAGCACGCATATGGAGCAGTCGTTTGTGGGAAACACATCTGTGAGAAGGGCCATGTAGCCGCCGATGGTGGGCCGCCGCTCCACCAGAAAGACATGCAGCCCGGCATCGGCCAGGTCGAGGGCAGCGGCGATCCCGGCCACCCCCCCGCCTATGACCAGGACATCCTTGCTGACAGGTATGCTCTCCGGCTCGAGTGGGTGGAGCAGCGCCGCCTTGGCCACGGCCATGCGTATGAGGTCCTTGGCCTTCTCTGTGGCCATGGCCGGCTGGTCCATATGCACCCAGGAGCACTGCTCTCTGATGTTTGCCATCTCCAGCATGTAGGGATTGAGCCCAGCCTTGCTGATGGCCCGGCGGAATGTGGGCTCGTGCAGCCGCGGCGAGCATGCGGCCACGACAACGCGATCCAGATTGTACTCGGCGATATCCTTCTGGATCTGCTCCTGGCCGATGTCGGAGCAGGAGAACTGCAGATCGCGGGCTACGGCCACATCGGGAAGCTTTTCTGCATAGCTTCTCAGATCCTCCACGTTCAGGACTCCGGCGATGTTCAGGCCGCAGTGACAGACGTACACTCCAATGGGCATGGGACCTCGCAGGGGATATGAAGCATCAAGTCACTTAAAGTTATGCCATTGGGATTGTTATTTCTCAAGCAGAAAGCACTCTGCGTGCCGGCGACGGTCAGGCTTTTTAAGAAAGCGCATTAATAGATATGCAATGATCACCCAGGTCTACATCTCCCACAGCCCGCATGACGAAGAGCTGGCCCTGCAGCTCTCCCGGGCCCTCTGGCGGGTGGGGCTGGAGAGCTACGCCGCACTCTACAGCCTCTCGCCAGCGGTATCCCTCGCAGGGAGAGTCTCATTCGGCCTGAGAAACAGCGAGTGCCTGGTTGCCCTGCTCACCAGGGAGGGGGCCGTATCGCCCCAGCTCTGCCAGGAGATCGGCATGGCCTGCGGGCTCGACATGCTGATCATACCTCTGCGGGAGGAGGGAGCCAGGATGCCCTTTCTCATTGAGCACCTGCAGCCCGTCGTCTTTGCCGGGGGAGGATTTGCCGATGCCGTCGGCCTCCTGCTCAGGACCCTTCGGGAGCTGTCCAGGCTGGAGTGGCTGAAGGTGACCTGCCCCAGGTGCGGAGAGGAGATGACCCAGTACCTCCCTCCTCAGGAGGAGGTGGCTGAAGCCCTGGCCGGTCCGGGGTGGCTGGAGACGGTCTGCTCCTACTGCCAGAATAAGATTCAACTGGATGCCAGGACGTTTGAGAGCAGGCATTAGGAAATTATAAGACGTAAAAATTCACCTGCTGACCGCCTTTTCGAATGTAAAGTTCTCACCAGGCCCGCGCCTCATCTTGATCTGCTGCCACCTCTCCAGGTAGTAGGCTAGGCTTCCCAAAAAGTCAGCCAGCCACTGCCTCCTCTCCGGGTCGCTCCATCGAGAGGCAGAGCTCTCCAGCTTATAGGCCGCTGCCATGGCCAGGCCCTCCAGCTGGGCGGCGGGCAGGATGATCAGCACCACTGAACCGTTTCCGATCTCGTTCTCGGCCACAGTCAGCTCGAACTGCCCTATCCTGATGATGCCCCCCGGAGCAATTCTGCCTGCTCTGGCCCTCAATGCCGCATAGGCGATGGCCTGAAAAGCCTCACCTGCTGCAACGAGCTGCGCCGCCCGGACCTGCAGGCTGCCGCCCGGATCGTTCATGCTATAGTTAGCTGCACGGATAGCTATTAAAATTGTCGAGCGCACATCACCGCTGGCATGGCCAGGGGAGACGATAGCTATGGGCTGCTTTGAGGACTACATGAACTTTCGAGAGGAGGTAGAAGAAGCAGTGAACGCGCAGCGGAGAAGGTCAAAAAGAGTCGAGCAAACTCATCTTCCAAGATCCCGCCCGGCTGTCCTGTCCGAAAGAGAGGATTGAGGTCTGGAGACATTGACCCATATGTGCAGATCCCGGTATGGGCCTGTGAAGTTGCCCTCCCTGTAGAGCAGAAACTGTAGCTTCTGAAAGTCTCCAGTCCGGTTCAATGTGTAATTGACCGGCCTCTCCCAGCTCTCGTTGTGGGCTAATGTGAGGTTATGGCTCGCGATCAGCATCTCCTCCGCATGGGGCTGCACCCCATCAACCGTGCTGCTCAGGACGATCCTCATGGTGTAATTGACTGGGGCATACTCATGATTGACTACCCCCACAATCACAGTGCTGCTGCTTCCTGATATCACGCTGGTGGGATAGTCGCAGGCCTTCCCGCCCGGCCCCAGTATGTAAAACTCAGTGAACTTCTCCCCCTGCTTGGGGGTTACGATCACATAGACCAGGGCGGCTATGGAGGCGATGATGCTCAGGACTAGGATTATCGTGAGGGCTCTGTCCAGCCTGCTGCGGTTTTCCTGCAAAAGCTCTGCCATCCAGCCCTGGGCAGACTCCCGGAGCCTGAGTGAGAACCTCTCATCCTCAGGCAGGCTGCTGCGCCGCCAATAGGCAGCGGCGGACATTAGCAGAGTGAATAACGCCAGTGAGACGACAACCGGAGTAAGCCTGATCCCCCAGGGGGTATAGTTGAGGCCCAGCCCGATGAGCGGCACCACGGCAATGCTCAGTCCGAAAGAGAGGGCCACCCTCTCGATCCCATCCAGGTCCGCCTCCCCTGGGAAAAGGGCTGCGATTAGCGTGTAGCCGGGGACAAACAGCACCATGAGCAGCCCCAGCGGAATCCTCACCACCGGAAGACCCGACAGCGGCGTGAGGGTAAAGAGCAGCATGGCAAGGGAGAGCGCTGCTGCTGCCAGCAGATCCGACGGAATCCGGGCGGGCCTATTCGATGTCAAAGAATCCCCAGCAGCCCCTCAAGCCACTCCACAGCCGAGCTAAAGAAACCCTTCTCCTCACGAGCTTCTGCTCTCGAATTGGATTGGTTTGCGCCCTCTGCTACAGAGCAGTTTGCCACAGACGCAGCCTGCCGGCCTGCGCCTGAGGCATTTCCGCCCTTCAGTACGATGTCCTTGTCACGGCAGGCAGTGCAGGCATCGATACCCCGCACCAGGCAGTACTCCTGCATGCAGTCTCCCGCCTCCTCGGTGAGAGGTTCGCCCCGCCCGATTATCTTCCAGTAGCCTCCTGAGAGCCTCTTTTTGAGCATCTCCTCTGCCTGGCCGTACTGGCTGCTGTTATTGGCATCCATGCCCATCTGGCCCGCATACCAGAGCACTGTCTTCCGATCGACCCCTATGGATGTGGCAGGACGACCGGATGAGCCGCTGAAGCTGCTGGCGCCGGCACTCACAGCAGTCGACGCCCCGGATGGCGATCCAATCCCTCCCAGGCGGATGGTCTTCGTCTCTCCTGCTCCGGTTATGATATAATCTCCAGCAGGAATGCCTGTGGTATCTATGGCCAGCCTATATCTTCCAGACGGGTCGGCTTTGACTGCCGTCTCCGCCTGCACAGTCACCGGCACATAAGAAGCCCCTGAGAGGGCCTTTCCGAACATCTTCAGATTATATTGTCCGGGCGGGACGTCCGCCTGGGAGAGGCTCACCCTCCCGCCGCTGGGAGTAAAGCCCTTTGTGATCCAGATGCCAACCTTGACGCCGGCATTGAACTCGGCCACATTGCTTACAGCTACTGTGAAGCGATTTGGCTTTTGGGGAACCTTCACGCGCGTCTCATACTCGTACTGCCCGCCGGCAACGGGCAGATTCATCGAGAAGCTGGACTTAAATGATATCTCCTCTCCGGGGCTTGCCGTCCCCTCCAACAACAGCTCCTGCCCGGGCTGGGGATTGGCCGGCGTGACCTGAAAGGCCAGTCCAGGCAGCGCAAAAGCCAGGCAGAGAGCCGCTGGCAGCAGGGCCAGCCGCAAAATACATGGCTGTAAAGATCTCCGCCCTGAACCCGCACGCTCACCAATTCCCTCCAGCTCACTTCGATCAGCTCCTCCCATAGATCCCGCGATCATCTGTAGTCAATCTCATCAAAGCAGAATGATCCGTTCAGGGCTCTGGCATTTATGCTGTAGGATCCTGAGGGAAAACCCGTGGTATTTATGACGAGGCTAAACGGCCCGTCCACTACCAGCTTTTTGGTGACAGACATGGTGAGATTGACTGCTGTCTCATTTTCGGCAGCATCTCCGAAGATCTTGACGTTATATGACCCTCCGGGAGAGATGAGGTCGGATTCGGCAACGGCTTTTCCCATGGAGTCGGCTGGAAACTGGCTGCTGACCCATATGCGCTGCAAATTTCCCTGCAGCTTCATAACCGCCACATTGATGTTCTTCACTTCGTCGGCTGCAACTGTGAAATTATTGGGCTTGCCTGGAACGTAGACTCCCGGCATAGTCAGGTTATATCCTGATTTAGAGCCCTTGATTTCGACAGGCGAAGAGACTGGCGGCATGTTCAGCCCCGCGATGTCATACATATATCTGCCTGAGAATGTCGGCACGATGGCTGTTATGGATAGCGTAACGAGAAGGCTGCCATCTCCCGTCCCCCTGAGAAGTCTACTGCTATCCTCCGGATCGGCAAAGTCGCTGGAATTGTAATTGGCAGTTGTGTAAGCGTCGTTTTGCCTGGCGCAGGATATCAATCCTGACGAAGCCGAGCCCCAGCTCAAGGACAGATTGCCCAGCCGGTAGGGGCCATTCAGCCTGCTCTGCTCTATTGTCTTGCCGTCAAATAAAAGCTGCATGGTATGGTTGCCGTCTGAGAATACCCTGTGGTCTGCAGCCCAGGCAACTTTCTTATTATTTTTGTCGAATATAAAGCCGTAAAGGCTGTACTCTCCCGGCACTAAAACATTGACCCCAACGTCGATGTTCAGATAATCCAGCCTTCCATCGCCATTGATGTCGATGCCCTTGTCGGAGAACTCCCCGGTCAGGCTGGCCAGGTCGGGCCAGTCGGATGCCGTCTGGCCATATGCAGATGAACTGAGTGCGACAAGAAATATCAATAGAATCAGCAGGCCTCTCGTCAATGAAAACTCACCTCGCGCCAAACAAAAAATTTATTGTTGCTCTTTGCATTCATACTGATGAGTGTTATCACACCACGAGCACTCTGGAGGCAGGCCGGGGCGGGTCTCAACATATCTCTCTGTCGGCTTGCCAGGGCGCATGATAACCACGAGGGTATTGTCCTTCTCTTTGGTGTAATCCTGGATAGCAATGGTCCTGGTGCCGTCCGCTTCCACAATGGTTGTCATCTTCACCAGTCTGCAGGGATTATAAAGTTCTATTATCCTGGGATAGCCGCCCGGGCTCCTTTCGAGAAGCACCCACCTGCAGGGATAAGCGGGAGCTGCAAGTACTGTTAAAACGACCTCACCCTTGCCGGCCGAAAGGGTGGTTAAAAGCTCTTCAGGCACCACCAGCATTGTCTGATTAGTTTGATTGTTTTCGTCGAGATATTCCTTCAGTACTGTGCCGTCTTTGGCAGTATAATTGGTGACATTGAACCATATCCCGTCGACCTGCTCTCTGCCATAGCTGATCGTTGCATTGGCTTTATCAAAATTGCTCATCTCCTGGCTCAGATTGGTCATGGTGGCATTCAATTCCGTCCACAGATCTTCCAGTTCGGCTATATTGCTTGCATTCGATTGCTGGGAAAGAGCGCCCGGCGATAGGAGCAGCAGCCCAGCCACAAAGACCGCCAGCTTACAGACAGACTTCATAATTTTCAACACCCAGAGTTGTTTAGCACATATACCTTTATATATCTATCATACGAAGGAATCATCAGGCAATCCAATATGCCTCCACTCCCTGCGAAGAAACGGCAGATTCGCGAAGCTCTCATCTTTTAAATAACCTCGATTAGTTTCTGCTCTGCTCCGAGGAGGCCTCTCTCTCTGGAGTATGCGCAGCAGGCTATCACATATCTGCCTTTTTTCCAGGGGCTGTCGCTCACAAGGGTGAGGACTGCTCCCGGATGGGAGGACTCCTGAAGTCCCACTGCGCTGTTTTCAGGCAGCAGGGGCAGCATACTGAAGAGAAGCTCCGCCGACGGATGGAATGGACAGGGTATGAAGGCGGAGCTGCCCGATAGTGTGAAGGTCAGATCTGTGCAGTTCGTTGTATTATTTTCCGAGAAGGTGATGCTGGAGTTGCTGTAGTCGCTCTCCAGCATCATGACTGCTGCGAATAGATTGCTTTCGTTGTCAGGCACAGTGGTGTTCATCTCAATGGAGATGAGCTGCTCATCCGCCCCTATCTGGTCGGGCATGTGGAGGTGAAGTCCCCCTTCTGTGACTAGCAGAGGCCGAACTGCCCTCTCCAGCCCCTTTTCGGCATCAGATAGATACACAGCATACATGCCGCTTTCAGCAGGGGGGATGCTGAACTCCGCAAAGCCGGAGTCGTTTGCTGCCAGATGAGCCGTGGAACCGGGGCCGGTACAGAGGGAATAATTGCCATATCCCCTGAGCACTGAGAGGGGGGAGAGGCAGAGAGAGGAATAAGCGCTGCCATTATCGTTTGCAGGCAAGCGAGCTGTGCCGTTTATGGATTGATTGGATAAAAATACCGGCAGCAGGCTCAAACATGACAGGTTGTCTACACCGGATTTCTTCACCTGGGGCAGCATCAGTTCGCTGCAGCCCTTAAATTCAATAATCTGACAGCCGGCCTCATCCAGTAAGAGGTCGTCTTGCTGGATAGATGATGCCGCAGATGACCCGGAATATAGCGGATATGCAAATATCAAGATCAAAAGGAGGGGAATTTCGGCCTTCATATCCTGCACAGGAGATTCGGAAAGTATTAAAGTCTTTGCCGAACCCATTATCCCCGATTATGGATTCGTTCGACGTGGCCGTTATAGGTGCCGGCCCGGCAGGCTCTATGGCCGCCAGGTATGCTGCCAGGGCGGGAGCGAGCACAGTCATCCTGGAGGAGCATCCGGCAGTGGGCTGGCCTGTTCAGTGTGCCGGGCTGCTTGGAAGCGAAGCCCTGGCCGAGTCGCAGCTCAGCCCCGGCCCGTTCCTGCTGCAGGGCATGAAGGGGGCATCCGTCATATCTCCGGGCGGCCTTACCCTGGACTTCAAGGCGGGAGACTGCAGGGCCTGGGTGGTGGACAGGAGGCTCTTTGACAGGGCTCTGGCCGCCAGTGCTGTGCGGGAAGGGGCCGTCCTGCAGCTCTGCTCTGCCGCAAGGACCATATCCCGGGACGGGAAGGGCTGCACGATCCATCTGGAGGGCGGAGGAGGCCTGCGGGCAGCAGTGGTCATATCAGCAGAGGGCGTGCAGTCGAAGCTGGCCCGAATGGCAGGCATCCCTCCGCCCCGGATGATCCTCTCCGGCGCACAGGTGGAGGCTCCATTCAGAGTGAGGGACCCAGAGAAGGTGGAGGTGCACCTGGGCCAGGCTCCGGGGCTCTTCGCCTGGGTGATTCCACTGGGGGAGGAGCGGGCCAGGATCGGCCTTGCAGCCCTCGACCGGGGCTGCGAGAGGCTGCGCGCATTTTTAAAGAGGCCGGCCATAGCCGATAGGCTTTCGGGCTCGGCTGTGGCCATTAACGTGGGCGGCCTGCCTATAGGCCCGGCGGCCGCAACTGCCGTGCAGGGGCTGCTGGCAGTGGGAGACGCAGCCGGCCAGGTCAAGCCCACATCGGGAGGTGGCATCTTTCCCGGGCTGGTGGCTGCAAAGATCGCAGGAGGGGTGGCTGCGGCTGCCAGCCTGGAGGGCGATCCCTCTGCCGGCCGTCTGGCGGAGTACGACCGGCTCTGGCGGGCTGCCCTCGGCCGGGAGCTGGAGACGGGCATGAGGCTTCACCGTGTCCTGATGCGCATGAGCCACGCTGAGATTGACGAGCTGGTGGGCTGCATAGCGGCCCGGCCCGGGCTGATAAAGGCCATTGAGGAGTACGGGGATATAGACAGGCCCAGCCGGCTCATGCTCCGCATGCTGCCCCATCTGGGACTGGATGCGATAAGGCTGGCCAGGCTGCTGTGGTATGGCTAAAGCACCTCCACCCGGCTGTTGCCCATTTCATCCTCCACCACCTGCAGAGTGCAGTCGAACTGCCCCTGCACGTCGCTGATATGGCTTATGGCGATGATCTGGGGAAAGCGCCTCTCCAGGTTTCGCAGCATCTGTATCATCTTCTCCCTGTGCTCCTGGTCCTGGCTGCCGAAGATCTCGTCTAAAATCAGGAAGGAGTAGCTCTCCTCATCAGGGCCGAAGCGCATGAGGTACTCGCTGATGGCCACCCGCACAGATACTGCGATCATGTCTATCTCCCCGCCTGAGTAGCGGGAGATGGGGTAGAAGCTGCCTCCATCCTCCACCTGGATGTTGAAGTCGTCGTCGATCTTGAGGAGGCTGTACTTGCCGGATACCTCCTCGAGTATCTCTCCTGCAGTGCGGGCGATGTCGTTCTTCACCCGGATGAGCACCTGGTCCATGAAGTCGTTGACAAGGCCCCTCACAGTCTCCACAACCTCAGACTGCCGCTCCACCCTGGAGAGGGACGCCTCCAGCTCCTGCTTCCTGCGGGCCTCATCATCGAGCCGCTCTGCCTCGGCCTGCAGGACCCCGAGGCGCACCCTTCTCTCCGATACAGCCCTGCGGGCCTCCTCAAGCCGCATCTCTGCCTCCGCCAGAGCGGCCTTCGACAGCTCGTGCTCCTCTTCACTGTAGCCCAGGGCAGCCATCTCCCCCTCTGCAGCCTGAATGTCAGAGCAGAGGCTTTGCAGAGATAGCCTGGCAGACTGCAGCCGCTCCTGAGCCTGCTCCTCCCCTGCCAAAAGAGCATTTATCTTCTGCTGCTCGCTCTCTGCCGGCGCCAGCTCCTTCTTCTCCGCCTGAAGGGCCAGATACTCCTCTGGACGGTAGCCCAGCCTCTCCTGTGCGGCCTGAATGGACTTCAGCACAGACTCCAGCCGGGCTATCTCCTCCGCCTGCCCGGCTCTCCTCCTCTGCAGGGCAGAAATCCGGGCAGCCCTCTCAGAGAGCAGTATGAATCGGTCGTGGGTGGGCTTGAGCTGTGCCTGCCTCTTTTTCGCATCCTGGAAGTCTTTCTCTGAGAATCCGAGCTCCATGATCAGGGCTGAGAGATCCTGCAAAGCCCCTTCCAGCTCCGCCTCCTCCCTCTTGAATGCCTCAAGCTCCTCCTCGAGGCCTGCAAGCTTCTCCAGCCGCACTGATATGGCAGAGCACTCCCTCACGAGGGGGGCCAGCGCCTGAAGTGCAGCCTGGACCTCTAGCAGCCTCTTTTCGTCATAGTCAACCTCGCCGAGGGCCTCTATTCTGGCTGCCATATCCTCTAGCTCCGACTGGCACTCCTGCTGCTGCAGGCCGAGGCTTCTCAGCTCAGCCTCAATTGCGGATCGCCGGCTCTTCATCACCCCAAGATCATCGAAGGCCTGACGCAGATTGCTTCGGGACCTGGCCACCCCCTCCATCGCCTCAGTCTGGCTGGCGATCTTTGCTGCGAGAGCCTCCTTCTCCTGGCGGGCCGCACCGGCAGCTCTCTCATACTTTCTCAGCAGAAGGCCGCGCTGCCCCTCGAGAGGCCGCTCGCATGCGGGGCACAGCCCCTCCTCTCCGAGGGAGACGGCCTTCTTGAGCGCCCTCTCAGCCTCTGCCAGGGCCATCTCCTGGGCCTTGTAGCTGCCACGCAGCTCTGCTAAGGCGCGAGCGAGCTCGCTGCCCAGCCGGTCCAGCTCCCTGTCCTGGCGGCGCAGCTCCTCCTCCTGCGCCTCGATTGCCGAGAGGGCCTGAGCCTCAGCCCGTGCCCTCTCTGCCTGTACATTGAGCCTGGACTGCCTCTCCTCCAGAGATCTCCTCCGCTCGGACAGCTCTGCGAGCTCCCTCTGCCTCTCCCTCTTCCGGATGAGCTCCTCCAGCTCCGCCCGCCGGCGCTCCTCCTCCTCCATGCAGCCGGCTATCTCCTCCATGCGGGCTCGTGCCCGGTACAGATCGTCAATGAGCCTGCTGCTCCTGGAGCAGTTTGCCCTGCAGCCCTGCAGCCGTGCCTCAAGCTCTTTTTGCCGGGACTGCAGCCTTGTGTGCCTGTCTCTCTGCCCCTCCAGGGCGGCCAGCCTCTCCTGCAGCCGGCTGTGCTCCTCCTCATCAGGCCGCAGGGCTTCGAGGAGGGCTGCCTCCTTCTCGAGCTCAGAGAGGCTTCTGTCGCTCTCTGAGAGGGCCTTTCTCTCCGCCTGCAGTGCTGCAGCCTCTGCCGCCAGCCGGCGCTCTCCGATCTCGAACTCCGCCCTCTTCGGCTCAAGCTCAGAGAGACGCGCCCTGACAGATGCCAGCCGCAAAAGCTGCGGCTCTATCTCAGCGAGCCTCCGCCTGGCTGAGGCAATGAGAGCCAGACGCCTCTCCTCCGCAGCAGCCTCCCCCTCAAGCTCCTCCCGGCGTGCGGCCAGCCTCTTCAGCCGCTCTGCCAGCAGGCCGTGCCGGCGCATCTTCTCTGCCAGCACCTCAATCTGCCGTCTTCTCTCATCCGCCACGGCAGCAAGCCTTCCGAGCCTGCCCTCCTCCTCCTGCAGGGCCGCCTGCGCCGCGGCAATATCGCAGGAGACCTTCTCCTGCCTGGCAGAGACATCCCCGATCTCCTCTAAAGCGCCTGCCAGCCGGCTCCTCTGCCCGTCCAGAGCCGATTTATCTGACTTGATCTGCTCTATGGCGCACTCTTTTATGTCCTCCAATCCCAGCAGCTTGAGCAGGTACTCCCTCTTGCCCACGCCCCCCTCCCTGAGCAGGTTGTCCAGGTCCTTCTGCCGGGCATAGAAGGTCTTCATGAAGTCCTGATAGCTGATCTTCAGTATCTCCTCCAGCCTGCCGTCCACCTCTTTGCTGCCGCTGGCAATCCTCTGACCATCCAAAACGAGAACGGCCTCAGGAGTCATGGCCCTGCCCCTCATGGCCCGGTATATGACCAGCTCCTGCCTGCCAAGAGAGAGGGTGAGGCGGGTCTCAACCGAATCTGAAGGCCCGGCTCTGGCATTTTTTATGAAGTCCCTTTTGATGCCCGAGGCCCTGTTGCCGTAGAGGGACCAGGCTATGGCCTCCACTATGGTGCTCTTGCCGGCTCCGTTGCTTCCCACGATGCCTGTGAGGCCGTCTGAGAAGTCTATCTCGCTCCTGCGAAACTTCTTGAAGTTGTACATGACCAGCCGGTTAAGATGCATCCAGAGCCTCCCTCTGCCTGGCAGACACAGCCCTTTTCATGACCTGGGATCCGTAGGAGACGACATCGCCCCTTATGGCCTGCGGTATCAGATCGCTCCGCGCCTTCTCCTCAAGAAAGCCCGAGAACTCCTCTGGAAGTGTGCGGCGGTCCACAGGCCGCTCGATGTGCTCCTCCTCGTCGGCGAACTGCGGCCGGATCTTGAAGTACAGAGCAGCAGCCCCCAGCCCGGCCAGGCCGGCATGGTCAAGGCTCTTGTAGGCGGCGCGGTTGACATTCTTGAGTGTGATCCTGACCATCTTATCCCGGATACCGTATTCAGAGCAGAGATTCATCAGGGACTCGGCGATCTCCTCTGAATGCATGCCGGTGCAGTCTATCTCCGGGTGGTCGATCATGTACCTGGGCCTGACAGCCACGCCCTCCGTCCTCCCGGTCTCAGTGTCCACCAGCAGCATTCCCTTCACATCCTGAGCCTCTCCGAAGTTGAAGTACTCCACTGAGCCGCTGTACCAGGCATTGGATGACAGCCTCACCTGGCCGTGGAAGTGGCCGAGAGCTATGTAGTCGAAGTCGCTCTTGAGAAAGCTGTCGGACAGCTCGTGCTCCCCAACGCTCCTCATCCTCCTGTTCTGAAGCGACTCCATCAGGCCGTGCATGACCAGCACATCCCGACCACTCCGCCTGATCTTCTCAAACTCGGCTATGTAGTCCTGAGGCTCTATGCAGAATGGAATGCAGTGAAATCGGTGATCTCCCACATCCACTCCTTCGTACTGATACCTCTGGGCGATGTGCACATCCTTCAATCCCTCGAATAGGCGGAAGGGGCTTGTCAGAGAGTAGCTCTTCGGGGCGTCGTGATTGCCGCTGATGATTATCACCGGAATGCCTTCATCCATCAGCCGGAAGAGGCCCCTCTGAAAGACCACCATCGGCCTGATCTTGGGGTGGACGTGATGAAATACATCTCCGGCATGGACCACCACATCTGGGCGCAGGCTGACAATCTTTTCTATCGCCTGTTCAAAGCCGGAGTAGACCATCTCTTCAATGCGGTTTCTCCCTCGGTCATCCAGACGGCTGTAGCTGGAAAATCCCAGATGCGAGTCTGCCAGGTGAACAATCTTCATTGTCCGTCGCCCTCTCTCAATCGTCAAACGGCTTGAATCCGCCTCTTCTGATCAGCCCCTGCGGCTTTTCCTCCGTTTCCAGGCGGCGCAGGTAGTCCTCGTAGCGGTGGATCCTGGCAGGCACGGGGAAGGGTATTCCCAGAGTCGATATAACCGCCTCCCCCCTCTCCAGTGTCTGAATCTCTATGTCCATGGAGGAGAGATCCTGCTTGGCGGACTCCTCCAGCTGCCTGCGGTCGTTTCTGTCCCCAAGCCCCATCACCACGAGGGTGTTGAACTGGGAGAGCAGCTGCTTTTCGATGAGCTTGGGCTGCTGGGTGATGGCACACAGGCCAACACCGAATTTGCGCCCCTCACGGGCGATGCTCTCGAAGCGTGACGTGCTGCTGCCCGCGCCCAGCACCCTCTGTGCCTCTTCAATGGTGATGAGGCAGTTCTTGCGATCCAGACCTGCCGGGGCATCCTTTTTGTACTCGTCCAGGATGTGGCGGGAGACCACCGAGAGCAGGAAGAGCTCCGATTTGTCGCTCATCCTGGGTATGTCGACAAGCACCACCTTTCCCCTCTGCAGGCTGGCCAGGATGTTTGCCAGGCTGGACCTCCTTCCGACATAGGAGTTTCTATCCAGTTCCGTCTTTATCCTCCTGATCAGGACATTAACCGTACTGTCCCTGAAGCCCTCCCCTATCATGCGGGCCATGCCCTCAGGGGTTTGAATCTCCTCCAGCCAGCGGGCGGGATCGAATATGCGGGATATGGCATCCAGGGCGTCCCTCTGGGGGGGCGACCAGTCATAGAGCAGGGCGATGTCCTGCGGGGATATTTCCGAGAGGGAGACGCCCAGCTCCTCCACCCCCGGATCGGAGGCGTTCATCCTGTCGGTGGAGTAGCAGGCCAGCCCATCCCTGAAACACTTGAGATGTGAGAGGCCCTTGACCAAGTTTTTGCCCTTGAGGTACTCGCCGTGCGGGTCGACCACCAGCAGCCCGAACTTCGACTCACCCCGCACAAACAGGCGCATGCATGAGGCGGCAAAGACCTTCATGAAGTTTGATTTGCCCATGCCTGTGGTGGCGAAGACTCCCATGTGATGGTCCATGACGTCGCTATGCAGGGCCACGGGAATATCCTCCACCAGCCGCGATCCGTTGCGCAGGTATCCGACCTCTATATCCCCCATGACATCGCTTAAAAATCCGAACTCCGCCCTCTCCGCACGCCTCACCGGCGCAAATTTGGTGGGCAGCGTCCTGGCCTTCTTAAATCCCGTCTTTCCCTCGATGCAGCCCAGAGGCTCGGCGATAACCCTGTTGAATATCTGGTCTGAGTCGAAGAACTGCGTGCCCTTGATGGTGGTATCCCAGTGGCCGTCGTAGTTGGAGCTGTGCTCTATGTTCAGGACGCGGGCCAGGTATGTGAGACCGCCGTCCCGGATGGAGAAAATCTGCCCCACCTCAACCCGGTCCTCTGCAGAGAGGTCGAAGGGCACAATGAAATGATACTCAGAGACGTTCCTGGATACGATGCGATATGTCGTATCCCTCCTCTCCAATACCTTCCTGTTGAGCAGATCCGCCGCCCTGCCGGGCGAAGGAGCTTCAGATTCGCGAGCCACCATGATTTTCCATCCCGATATATCTTCCCAATAGCGCTTCCGTCTCCACTTCATCGAATCAAAACGACGGCCTCATCTCCAGAATGTCGTGAATGTCTTCCATGAGCAGATTCAGTTGAAAGCGGCTCATGCCCATATCCGCCAGGCGGGATATGAGCCTTCTCCTCACGGCCTGCCTCTCAGGCTCTGCTATCCTGATATCCCTGTGCGCCCGGAAGAGGGCGTGGGGATAGCCCAGACACTCTGCCGAGCAGGAGTATGCGGCGGCCTTTGCCAGGATCGATCCGATCTGAGCAACCAGATAGGCTGGGGAGTCCACCCGGAAGGCGTGATGGGACTGGCCGCAGAAGCGCACCACGAATGGCTCTCCATTCCACCTCCCCTGTCCGGCATCGACCTTCTTGTCTTTAAGGCGAAGGTACCAGGCTGAATCTGGAAGGAGAAGGGAGCCGGCCAGGGCGGCATGGGGCACGAAGGGCAGGCTGATCTCCTCGCCCCAGGTGAGGGCTGAGGCCTTGGCCACCGCCAGAAGCGCCACTTCATTCTCCCTTGCCTTTGAAAATAAGCTGGCAACTGCACCCCGCAGGGGCTCGAATACGTCGAAGCTGCCGTCATATAGTATCAGATCGCCTGCCCTGGCATGCCGGAGGGCGTCGTCGATTGCAATATACTCCTGCATCTCCCTGTAGTAGCTTGAGAGCCTCTCCAGGTCAGGCTCGCTGAAGGCCGCTCCCGAGAGGCCGAAGAACTCCTCCAGATAGGGATCGAACGTGTCTGGTATGAGCTTTTCGTCTGCCATGAACAGGTCGTCAAAGGTGATGACAGTCCTCTGCCACTCCCGCCCCCGGTAGACGGCATAGCCGGCGCGAATGAGATTGACGCTGGCTGTGGACCAGCTGCAGATTGGGGCATTGGAGCCGTCCACTGCGAATATCTCACCCCCGAATTCTTGAGGCTGCAGGGCCACAAAGTCTCCCTCCCTCAACTCCGTGGCCTGCATGAACCTGTCTATTTCATCCGGCCCGTCCAGGCTGACATGATCGCATATCATTTCGGCTACAGCGGAGAGACGTCTGATGTCATCCATCGGCTTGAGTTTGAATACTGCCAAGTATATACGGATTTTGCGACCAGCTGAAAAGGAGGGAGGCAAAAGCCTTGGTGTAGGAGGGAAAATAAGCATACGACTTTTGCCATATATAACCCTGCGATTAACGAATAAATACTTTTCGGTATTCGGCTATCGACGAATCGCCTTATAGCAATCTTTTGCCGCAATCAGATCTCTTTCGCCGGCATCGGCCCGGCTGCTGAGCTTCTCGCCTGCTGATCATCCTTTATCTCGCGGCGGACTGCAGTCACCACGCCCACCATGGCAGGAGCGAGGAAGAAGCCGGATATTCCAGCCACCAGGCCGCCGCCCAGAAAGGCCAGCAGCATCAGCAGAGGATGGAGAGACGATTTGGCATAGACGATGTAAGGCCGGATGACCAGCTCTGCGACATGCACCAGAATGGAGGCTGCCAGGAAGAAGAGCAGGGCGTCCAGCGGCCCGAATTCGATGTACCTTCCGATGGCAGTGGGGATGAAGACCAGCCATGTGAGAAATGGCACCATCCCTGCCAGTAAGACTATGCTGGCCATGGCAAATGGGCGGGGGACGGAGAAGATATAGAAAATGGCGACAGATATAAGTCCGCCTGCGATGGCGGTATATATGCTGCCCATATAAATGCCGCAGAGAATGCTGTCGATTCTGGCGAGGCAGCGCATCTCAAGGCCGGCTTTTTCCAGATCGAAGAGGGAGGCGACTGCATGGGCCAGGCGGTCGCCGTCACGCAGCAGGAAGTAGCAGACGCAAAAGGCGATGAGCAGGTTTAGCAATCCCAGGGTGATGGCAGATCCCAGGCGGAAGAGCGGGATATTGGCCAGAAGGTTTACACCCATAGCCATCAAATTGGCCATTTCCCGGGAGAGCTCATCCAGTATGAAGGAGGGGATGTGCACCCAGGAGACAAACTTCGATGCGACGGCGACGATCTCCCTCTGATGGCCTTCCAGCCATCTGATCTGATTTGATGTCTCGAATATGCCTGCCGCGAATATAGCTGAGAGGGGCACTATTATGCAGATGACTGCGGCAAGCGATCCCGCCCTCCGGCTCCGATGGAAGAGATCCCGCACAGGCCGGCCCACATAGGCGAAGACCAGCCCCAGCACCAGGCCGTCGAGAAGCGGCCAGACGTAGTATGCGAGCAGTACTATCAGCGCCAGGGCGGCGATCACCGGCCAGTCTCTCCTGCCCGGACGGCTGGGCAGACCGAGTTGCATGGATCAGACGCCCGGCAGGGCATTGCCTGCATTTTCCGGCGTGGTTCCCGGAACTGCACCAACCCATGTGTAGTATGATTCGGCTGGATAGCCCAGGACCCTTCCGCTTGCATCAGGCTTGAGGACGCCCGTACTGGATGACCTGAGTGGAACGGCAATGGGAGAGAGGCTGAACTCATTTATCAGGCTCTGGTTATCGGGAAAAGCCGTCCAGAGAAATTGATTATAGCTATCGAGATATGTATTGAACTGGCCGGCGTAGTCTGTCACATACTGGCCACGGCCGTAGTACTCGCCCATGAACAGCCCGATCTTCAGGCCGTTGGCCACTCCTCTCTGGTACTCGGTCATATTCCCGAGGGCGGAAGAGGCCAGAATAAGAATCATTAAAGCCGCTACTGTTGCTTTGAGCATCATCACACGTCATCTCCAGAAGATGTAGGATATCGCCCAGGCATTTAGCTTTTCTGTTATATGGAAAGCTATTTCAGCTAGCCCCGAAATGCAGATGCTCGCCCATGGCTGAATGGATCTGCGAGCTCTTCTCCAATGTATCCGCCATCTCTCTGGCTGCTGTCTTGATACTGATCGCCGTTCGGCAGGCCAAAGGCATCCGCCTGGCCATCTGGCAGATAATGCTTCTCGGAGCCTCAGCAGTTCTCCTCACCTGCCAGATATCGCCGGAGGATGCCCTGCGGGCCATAAATCCCGATGTCATGATATTTTTGGCCGGGATGTTTGTGATAGGCGAGGCCATGCAGAAGAGCGGATACCTGCTCGTCCTCTTCAACCGGCTTTTCTCCAGGGCCAGGAACCTGGACCAGTTGATGATCATCATCATCTTCGCAATGGGCTTTCTCGCCGCCCTGCTCATGAACGACACCCTGGCCATCATAGGCACGCCACTTATGATCTACCTGGCCAGGTCTCTGAAGCTCTCTGCCAAGCTATTTCTGCTCACCCTGGCCTTCGCCGTGACCATCGGCAGCGCCATGAGCCCCATAGGCAATCCCCAGAACCTGCTCATAGCCGTCAACGCCAACATTGACAATCCCTTCTCGACCTTCCTGCAGTATCTGCTGCTGCCCACGGTGGTCAACCTGCTGCTGGCCTATCTGCTGCTCAGAGTATTTTACAGGAGTCAGTTTCAGGCAGGCAGCGGATGCAGCGGAAAGCTTGTCCTGGAAAGGGGGGCCATCTCCGATCCAGGCCTGGCCCGCCTCTCAGAGATATCCTTCCTCCTCCTCTTCCTGCTCATCCTGGCAAAGGTCGGAGCTGTGCTGCTGGGGCAGGGAAGAGAGATTCATCTCACATACATCGCCGTGATCTCAGCCCTGCCAATACTGCTCTTCAGCGAGAGAAGGCTGGAGATCGCCAGGGACATAGACTGGCGCACCCTGATATTCTTTGCAGCCATGTTCGTTCTCATGGAGAGCGTCTGGCGGTCGGGGCTCATTCAGCAGGTCCTCGCCGGAGGGAAGGCGGACCTCGGCAGCATTCCGGTCATTTTGGCCTTCAGCGTGCTCTTGAGCCAGGTCATCTCCAATGTGCCATTTGTGGCCCTCTGCCAGCCGCTACTGGTCGATCCTTCGGCACAGGCCCTCATGGCACTGGCTGCGGGCTCGACCATCGCCGGAAACCTCTTCATCCTGGGGGCGGCGAGCAATGTTATCATAATACAGAATGCAGAGAATAGCGGCGAGACCATAACCTTCCTGGAGTTCGCCAGGGTGGGAGTTCCCCTGACGGCTTTAAACGCCCTGGTATACTGGGCGTTTTTGTGATGGTAGTGAGTCTCCAATCTGCTGTGTTGAGCAAGGAAGATAAATAGTTAGAATATATTTATAATATAATAAATGTGCATTGGTTGATGGCGAGAGGCGAATATGAAGATAAGCGAGATTGGACCGAATACAATGAGAAGTTAGTGCATCGCGACGAGCTGTATTTCTCTTTTGAATTTTTAGATAGCTGGGCAGATGATCTCGCACAGCTGAACGAGGGCAAAGTAGGAAGGAGATACGTATTTCCAGAACTGTTCATCTGGCATTTGATGATGCTACATACTATTTCTTTAAAGGAATCCATTAGCTGATGGGCAAACGGAGGGTTTAAGAAATTAGTGGCTATTGCTGTCATGGTGGGTAGACAGGGCATATGCATCTCATAGTATATGAACTACGTGATTAAATGTGCCCTGCCACCATCACTAACGTATGCGATAGTGCCTAAAAAATACCCTGTTAAAATTGATCGACACAGCACAGAGACAAAAAAAGTTTATAGAACCAGCCGGGCCTGCTGTGGCACGCTCACTCCAGCCAGCACCTTCAGACGGTAGTCCTGCTGCAGCGTGGCCTTCAGCTTGCCGGAATACACAGAGAGTGTGATCTCTTTTGTCCGGCCGTACCGGCCTTTGCTGATGACTATGGTATGCAGTATGCCCAGCATATCCAGCTCTGCAATGAGGTCGGTTATGCGGCGATGGGTTAGAGAGTCGGTCTCGACCAACGGACAGAGCTGTTTGTACATATTGTAGACGGCACTGGTGGTGATGTTCCTCGTGCCCTGCTCTTCGAGAAGAAGTATGCTATATAGAACCAGCTTGGACTGGGTGGGCAGGGTTTTTATCACCTCTTCCACCCGATCCTGCTCTATCTTTTCCCTGGCAGAGCGCACATGGTCCTCGGTCACATAGACGGACCGCTCTCTCTCTGCCAGCTCTCCGGATGTGCGCAGCAGGTCCAGGGCCTTCCTGGCGTCGCCGTGCTCCTGGGCGGCGAAGGCGGCGCAGAGGGGTATGACGTCCTCCTGGAGAACTCCTGGATTGAAGGAGAGACTGGCCCTCTGCTCCAGTATCTCTCTGATCTGCTCGGCATCGTAGGGCGGGAATATGATCTCGTCCTCACCGAGAGAGCTTTTGACTCTGGGATCTAAAAATTCGGTGAATTTCAGGTCGTTGGAGATGCCTATGATGCTCACCCGCGAGCGAAGCAGATCGGAGTTAACACGGGAGAGATTGTACAGGACGTCATCCCCCTTTCGCACCAGCTTGTCCACCTCATCCAGCATTATGACAACCACCCTCTTCTCTTCATCCAGGGCGTTTCTGAACTCGGCATAGACCTGATCTGTTGGCCAGCCTGTCATGGGAATCTCTTTATCGAAATGCCTGGCCAGATGGGCCAGTATCCTGTACTGTGTATCTACGACCTCGCAGTTGATGTATATCACGGCACACTTCATATCTCCAAAGCTTGCCTGCTCCAGCTCCTTTCCTACATATTTGGCTACAGCAGTTTTGCCGGTACCGGTTTTCCCGTAAATGAGGATATTGGAGGGGGTCTCTCCCCTCAAGGCAGGGACCAGGATAGACGCCAGGCTGCCGATCTGCTCATCTCTGTGAGGCAGCTCGCTCGGCGTGTATGTCGGACGCAGAACGTCCCTGGACAGGAATATGCCTCCCTGCGCCAATAAATCAGCAAATAACCCTTTGGAGATAGACACCAGTATGACTCCCCTAAAACAGATTCTTATAGCCCTGTAGGATATTAAGAGTTATGGTGAACTCCCCTTTGCTTCCAGTGGAACTAAAGCCCGCAACCCCATGATTTCCGATGGAGAGGAAATAAAATGGTGCTTTGTCAATAGAAGATAATGAAATAAAACGGCCTTATAACTGTATACCACTTGCTTGTATTTAAGTTTTGGTATTTGATTTGAATAAAACCTGCCGCTCGAATAAAGCCCTCCCTCGCAGAGGATTAAGCCTGGTCTAATGTCGTGACTCCCCCGGCCATCAGTCAGGAAGATATGAAGCATCTGCCAGGCAGCCAGGGATGCCGCATGAATCGTGAGGATATAGAGACGACAATAAAAGCTTTGTATGTGTTTAGATCCATGAATTCAGCATCTATCGGCCAATTTCATGCCATTTTCTGTTGCCTTTTCATTTGGAGCCTTTTTGGTGAGCATAGTCTGACGGTATCGTTTATTTATTAGATACATGTCAATTCATATTAATCACGCCCGGACTGAATCAGCATCTACCGACCTACTCTCAAGCACCTAAACACATACAAAGCTTTAGTCCCCGCTGAACATCAGGCATCTGGGTTCGGCCTAGCACTTCGATTCATGCTGCGCACTCTCTCCAGTGGAAACCACACGGTCTCTCTCGTTCGGAGTGTTCCTCGATTACTGAGGAAATCTCGCGAAAGAAGTTCGCAGGGGCACGAATCCTCCAACCCGTCTTGAGGCTGCCCCGTCCTCGAACATAAAGAGATCCTGAACCGGTCTTATGCTACAGGTATGGTTTCAAGCTGGCTGGCCACATTCCAAATCAAAGTTCTGGTATGAAGAGGAATATTGGGATCGTTGCTTATCTCATCGAGTATGGAGATAGCAGATGCCGCCTTTATGGCTTCGCTTACGCTCTCATCCATGAGAATGGATTTAACATTCTCTGCTGAGCGCCTGATGTTCCTCGGGACGGCGTCATCGCACATGATACGCTCCAATACTTCAACGCATTGCTTAAGGATATTTTCTGCTGCCATAGGATCACCATCCATGTCTCTGGGAAAAAGGTTAATGATGATATTCGCATTATTGGTTAAGCAGTGATGATATGGTCGTGGTATTTAAACATATGTGGCTGGCAGGTGATAGTGCGTGGATGAGGATGCAGTACTATACAAGATAACCCGGCTTCTGGAGCAGGGCTGTACCATGCTGGCAACGCATCATGACTGCGGAGCGCCGCTCTTTCGCTGTAAAGGCGAGATAGTCTGTCCTGTCTGCTCCTTCCCCGAGCCGCCGGCAGCCTCAAATGAGCATCTTTCTGCGAGCACGCCCGCTCCGGATTCTCCCCGTACCGTCCGCAGCCCCTCACACCTGCGTTCAGCTGAGGTGGCGGAAGAGCCCTCCGGTCGCGCAGGGGATGAGCAGTGGCCGGATCTGGCGGCCCGGCTTCGCTCCAGCCTCCTGCGCAGGTTGCAGGAGCTGGCTCCTGCCATAGAGACGGAACAGGATCTGGAGAGGCTGAGACGGGAGTTGGATTGTGTGGAAGGGTTGCTGCGTGCCTTTAAAGCATTGCAGCAGTGATCCGTCATCCTTGTGGCAGAGGGGGAAAATGCGCGGCTTTCCACTGGAAATGAAGGGGTTGATCAAATGTTTATAAAAATTTTTAGTAAGTGTGGTATGACTTTATTTTTATTCCCTCTTTTGCTGGCGTTGTTATGCATTGCAGGCTGCCTGGAAAGCCCGGCCGAACGGCCGTCGGCCTCTTTTTCTGCTAACGACAATTCCATAATGGAAGAGCAGGATAGCATCAGCTACAGTGAAAGGGATGGCCCCTCTCTTCAGTTGAACTTCGATGCAGAGTTGGGAAGCGACCTGCTGTCAGTCCGGGGCAGCCTCGTGCAGAGCAGACCCGTTCCCCTGGCCTATGTCATGCTCAATGCCACACTTCGCAGTGGAAATGATGTAAAATTTTATACAAAATACCTGCTCATGGATGTGGAGCCTGGGAGGGAATGCGGCTTTGAGATCTGCAAGAATGCCATTATCGCCCCAGGCGAGTACAACTGCACTCTTGAGGCTGTGGGCCCGGATGGCTCATTAGCATGTGAGTCCCGCAGGTGCAGCCTGAAGGAGGATGCTGCATCTTCGAAGGGAGATGGGGCGGCTGCAGGTGGATGGTCTGAGCTCAGGGAAAGGGCCTTCTGGGCGGAGATAGAGAGCGGCGCTCTGGAGGCGAAGGCCGCGATGGAGGAGAGCGGCGCAGGTGAGGCAGCGGGCGAGGAAGAGAGCGGGAGCGATGAGGAGAGTGATTTGCAGGCGGCTGGATCCGGCGGCGCGTCATCAGAAGGCAGATTTGTCGCCAGCATATCGGGCAAGAAGTACCACCGCACTGACTGCCGCTATGCATCCAACATCAAGCCGGAAAACCGCATATACTTCCAGAGCGCCGCCCAGGCGGAGGAGAAGGGGTACCTGCCCTGCAAGAGCTGCAATCCCTGATGGCGAAGCGTCCAATCTCCTGCCCTCAGACTTTCCCTGTCAAAGCCTGCCGATCATCATGCAGGAGAGTCCGGGAGCCTCGGGCGGATTGGCGGTGTCTCCCATCACCACCCTCTCCCAGGGATAGCCGAGGTCTCTGAAGGCGGCCACATCTCTGTGCAGCCCCCTCTCCTCGAGAATCCTGCACAGGCCATGGATATCTGTTCCGTCGTCGGTGAGCAGGAAGACGCACCTGTCCCTTGCGAGCTCAAAGGCTATGGGCTCCGCATCCAGGCTTCTGCCGTGCACTGTGATGGCAGTCACCAAAAGCTCGCTGATCTTGAGCCGGGCACAGGCCACCTGAAGGCTGGATATTCCGGGAATCACCTCTCCATCCAGATAGCCGAGGCCGGAGAGCATGGGGTCGCCAGTGCTCAGCACAACAGCCTCAGCAGGCAGCTCATTCAAGGCCCTGTAGTTTTCGATGACATTGACAGATGTCCCGGGGGCAATGTGCTCCCTGGCCAGATCGATGGCTCTATTCGATCCATATATGAGCCGGGCGCGGGCTATGGCTCTCCTCGCCTCCTCTGTGAGCATCAGCGGGCCGGCTCCCACTCCCACAATGATCATGATTTATCTCCTCCTGCCTCGGCCAGGATGCTGCCATCTTTATTGAGAAGCACAATGCGCGTTCCTGGCAGCCGCTGTGCAGCCATCTGCAGAGCCCTGCCGATATTCTCATGCTGCGGCTCCCTTTTCACCATCTCGGCCACTGTGCCGTAGCCGGTGTTCTCGAGGATCCCAGGCCATGCCCACCTGAGTATGAGGGCTGGCAGGCCGCAGAGTATGCTCTCCTGGCCCTTCTCAAAGGCCAGGCTGTCCAGGCGGCTTCCCATGAGCACGGCTTTATGGTACGGGAAGAGCATGCGGCTGAACCTCAGGCCGGTGCGGCCCGTGGTGACGACCACACGTGGGGCGTTCCTGATCTCCGCGGCTCGGTCCCCTGTGAAGTGGTCGTTCCAGGGCTCGACAAAGCCTGTGCTGCCCAGGATGGAGATGCCCCCGGCGATGCCCAGCCCAGGATTGAGCGTCTTTTTGGCCATCTCCTCCCCCCGCGGCACAGAGATCTCCACAGCTGCGCCAGCAAGGTCGGTCTCCTCCAGGGCTTCGCAGATGGCAGACATTATCTGGCGGCGGGCTGAGGGGCTGATGGCCGGCCGGCCCACATCGTCGCACAGGCCTGAGGCGGTGATCCTGCCGATGCCTTTTCCTGCAATCAGTGTCGTCTCGGCTGCTGGACTGGCGCAGGCAGCGATCTCCAGGCCTGCTGTGACATCGAACTGATGATCCCCTCCCTCCTTGACCGCCAGGCAGAATCCCCTGCCAGTAGCCACCGGCAGGCGGACTGGGATTCCTGCCGGGGTATTGACCTCCAGGCAGCCCACAGGCCCCTTGAGAGATAGCACTGCCCCCTTGCAGGCTGCGGCAGCTGTGGTCCCTGTGGTCAGGCCGCGCCTGATGAGAATGCCGCCGGACAGAATCGTCCACCTGCCGCTCTTGATCTTCTCCAGGGCGCCGGGATCGGGGCAGAGGCGGATCCAGGAGGCAGGGATGGCAAAGCCTGTAACCGGATCGATATAGCCCTGTTCGGTCTCGTTCTCCTCGAGAGTGCTCTGAGGGACTCCCTGGCTATTTTCTTGCTTTTGCATAGGCATTGATTATCTCATTGATGGCTGCGACGGCGATGGGCGTTCCTCCCCGTGTCCCTTCAGTTGATATGGAGGGGACATCCATCTCCCGCAGCCTCCTCTTGCTCTCAGCGGCATTGACAAAGCCTACGGGAACTCCCACCACCAGTCCGGGAACGGCCGCCCTTTCCTCAATCAGGTCGCAGAGTGTGAGAAGGGCGGATGGCGCATTTCCTATAACCACAATGGATCCGTTGAGCCTCTCTCCGAGGGCAATCACTCCTGCCGAGGTGCGGGTTATGCCCCTCTCCCCGGCCAGGGCGTCTCCTCTGCCCAGGATGGCCTCGACGGTGCTGTTGTGCCCCTTCTTCAAAACCCCTGCCAGCACCATGTTTATGTCCGCAAATATGGGCGCGCCCCTCTCCAGGGCTGCTATGCCTGCCCTGAAGGGCTCGCCCCTGAACCTGAGCAGCCCGGCCACGCAAATGTCGCCTGTTGCTATAACACACCTCTGCCTGATGCGGTCCTCGGGGCTCTCATCTCCGATCAGATCGGAGATCAGGCGCCGGCTCTTCCTGCTTATCTCCAGGGCTTCGGTGGTCGTCGCCCCAATATCCGTGTAGTCTTTCATCATGGGAAATCAGCTCTGAACGCGGCAATGGCTCTCTAGTAGCTGTATTTGCTTTCATATCCTCTTCTGGTGATTATCCTTCCCTCCCGGATGTGAGAGTTGCCGGAGGCTATGAGGAGGGTGAAGCGGTGGCCGGAAGGCCGGGCATCCAGCAGCTCTCCTGCGGAAAGGACGATCGTCCTCTCACCATTCCGGGCTGCATCCCGTGCCAGGACTGCGGGGCGGCCCGGCTCCATCCTCTCCAGGAGTGGAGCGATCTCCTCTCCCCTCACATTGTAAACAACCACTGCATAGCCGGCTGCCGCAAGGCGGGCAGCCTCATCGCAGGGCGAGGAGAGTAGGGCGAAGTCGCTTACCAGAGGCGCTCCCGCCCTCGCGGCGACCGTCGAAAAGGCGCTGACTCCCGGGCAGATATGCAGGGGAGCATCAGCTCCCTCCAGCACCCTCCAGCCGGAGCTGAATATGCTGGGGTCGCCGCCTGTTAGAATGCATGCCCTGCCACCCCTCCTGGCCACAGCCGCAGCTTCGGCCATCCGGGCGGCCATCCTCTCAGGGCAGGGGCCGCTGTGGGAGACCTTTTCGGCTGAACAGGCCCCTCCGATCAGATCCAGGTATCTGCCCGCCCCGAAGACCTTCTCTGAGGCCTGCAGGGTCTGCTCCGCCTCCAGTGTGAGGTGCTCCGGGCGGCCGGGTCCAATTCCCACAAGGCTCACCGCTGCCTGGCAGGAGGATGTCGTCTTTGCCTGAGCCAGGAAGGCCCCCCGGCCGGATAGAATGAGCAGGGTATTCATGTCGATCCTGCCCCGCAGGGACTCATCCTCCGCCAGCCTCTCAGATGTGCTCCAGAATATCTCCTCTCCCGCGCGGCCCACATTCCTGGCTATGAGAACATCCCTCTCTCCTGCCATCTCCAGGGCCCGCAGGAGCTGCCAGTCCCTCTTGCGGCTTTTCGGATTGTATAGAGCCACTGGCATGTTCATCTCCCCTGCCAGGCGCAGGCGCGCCTCGATATCAGGCCAGGGGGTGAGCAGGTTGGATAGGCTGACCACAGCCACGCTCTCGCGGAAGAAGAGGTCGGCCCGGCAGGCTGCGGCTGTAAATGATGTGACTGCAGGTATGATCTGCACCTCGTCCGGCCTGGGGGCAATCTCCAGGCCGAGGCCAGCCATGCCGTAGACATTCGCATCACCGCTGCTCACCAGGGCAACAGAGCCCTTCTCCATCAGCTCTACAGCCGCCTTGACCCTATCCACCTCCCCTCCCATGCCGCTGGAGTAGACGGCCTTTCCCGGCAGGAGGTCGGATATCAGATCCAGATAGGGGCGGTAGCCGACCACATAGTCCGCGGAAAGGACGGCGGAGCAGGCTGCTCTCGTGCGCAGGTACGCTGGCCCCGGGCCGATGCCAACGATATAGAGAGATCCGGCTGGCGCAGCCTGCACTCTACTCGCCGATGGCAACTGTTACCCTCCCGTAGGCCCTCTTGGGCAGTATGAGCCTGGAGGAGAGTGCCAGGGCAGCCGGCTCGGCCACGCCCACAAGCCCGAGCTCTGCCGCCCGCGATGAAGTGGTGGGGCTCTGGCTGTTTAGGGTCCTCTCAGGCAGAAAGAGGATCTCCTTTCCGAGAATCCTCGCAGCCTCGATCAATCCAGGCTCGTTGCTCTTCAGCGAGGCCGATGCCAGGATGCCTATCTCCTCTCTGCCTCGTCCCGCCTCCTTCAGGGCTCCGTCCACAGCGGCCAGCACCTCTGAGGCGGAGACGCCCCTGCGGGCGCCCAGCCCCACCACCAGGCCTTCTCTCTTCAGCACTGCCACATCCCCGTTCACCACCACTATCTTGGGCCCCGCCAGCCTCACTACGGGCACATCCTCCCGCAGGAAGGCCAGGTTGACGGCCAGGGAGGCCTGCCGGTTGACAGGAACGGCGCCAAGCCGGGCAGCCACCTCCTCCAGGCAGGGCCTGCCTGAGGAGTCGGTTGCGGTGGTGATGGCCGGAAAGAGCCCCAGCCGGGCCGAGAGAAGGCGGGCGAGGTCATTGGCGCCGTGATGGCCTCCCACAACCGGCACGGCGCATGTGAGGGAGCTGTCCACGGCCACAACCGGCCTGTCAGTCCACTTGTCCCTGATGTGGGGGCAGAGGCCTCTCACCACGATGCCCACTGCCATGACGGCAACCAGCTGGTCGTACCCCTCCAGAACAGATCCCAGGAAGGATGAGAGGCCAGATGCAGGCAGGGGCCCATGCCCTCTCTCCATGCCCTCTCTCTTTTCTATATCCACTTCTCTCCTCTGTCCATCCTTCAGATCTCCTTTCACCCCCTTCTTGTAAGGGATCACAGTTGGGCAGCAGTCCTCCCGCAGTGCCCGGGCTATCCTCTCCCCTTTATCCAGGTCGCGGGGAAATGCCAGAACAGCTACCGATCCCGGTATAGATGAGACCTCCCAAATCCCTCTCTCTTCAGGACACCGCCTATTAGGATGAGGGCGCTTCTCCTTATGCCCGCAGCCTCAACCTTGTCGGCTATGTCCGCTACCGTTCCTGCAAGGACAAGCTCGTCCGGCCAGGAGGCGTGGTAGACCACGGCTGCGGGGGTGTCAGCCGGCAGCTCCAGGCTCTTTACGACCTCCCGGATTTTGTCTGTGCCCAGGAAGACGGCCATTGTGGCGTTGTGGCGGCTCAGGGCAGCCAGCTCGTCCCTCTCCAATGTGGTGCCCGCTGGGCGGGTGATGATGAGCGACTCTGAGACGCCCTTGAGTGTTAGCTGGGTCTTCAGGGCGGCAGCCGAGGCGAAGAGGGAGGAGACGCCGGGCACCACCTCCACCTCCACACCCTCCTCCTCCAGGGGCTTCATCTGCTCCAGTATCGCCCCGTAGAGGGATGGATCGCCGCTATGCAGCCGCACCACCCTCTTTCCCAGCCGGAGAGCCTCCAGGATGCGGGAGCTGGTGCTCTCCAGGGAGAGGCCGTTGCTGTCCACAGTCTCTGCTGAGATGCCCTCCAGAAGGGCGGGATTGACCAGCGAGCCTGCATAGACCACCAGGTCGGCCTCATCAAGCAGCCTCCTCCCCTTGACTGTGATCAGCTCCGGGTCTCCCGGCCCGGCTCCGACGAAGTACAGCTTCATACTCATCTGCTTCTCCCTCTCCTGGCCAGAAGGACTGAGAAGTAGCCGCTCCTCTCTGGAAGCTCGCCTCGAATGATCCTCTCCTCAGGTGTGCAGAGCATAGATCCCAGCACGAACTCCTCAAATCCACGCTTCCGCAGCTCGCCTGCCAGCTTCCTGGGCCGGGTGGCCTTGATGCGTATCACAGTGTCCAGGGGCGAGCCGTCCGAGACCTCAAAAGAGCCCTCCAGCGGGGCGGCAAAGCGGGAGGCCAGGGCCGGAACAACTCCCACTCCTGGTATGGTCTGAATCTCTATATCACCGTAGTCCTCCCTGATCATCCTCTCCAGGTGGCTGAATGTGGAGAAGGTATTCACGTCGCCTACGCATGCGAAGGCGGCGCTGCCGGAGGATGCGGCTTCTGCGACGATTGCTGCGTTTTTCCTCCAGATCCTCTCCAGCTCCTCAGGCTCCTCGATCATGGGAAAGTCCAGCAGCTCGGGCCTGCAGTAGGGGCGGGCGAGGCCTGCCGCCATCTCGCCGGGAACGAAGACCCGGCTGCAGCTCTTCAGGGCGGCGGCCGCTTTGAGCGTGAGCAGCTGCGGGTCTCCCGGCCCCAGGCTTATTCCTATCAGCATCTTCCTATCACCATGAATATGGGGTTGGCAGGCTTTAAGGCGATGTCCCCGCCAAGCTCGTACCCCCTGGAAATGTGAATTTGAATCAGCTCCCTGAAAACTCCGGCCTGCTTCATCATCTGCGCCAGGCGGGAGGCTATTCCCAGGCGGGCGAGATCCGCCACTATCACAGCACCCGGCGCTGCCCGGCCGAGCAGTATGGGAAAGAACTCATCTATTCCCCGCGTGCCGCCGATGAAGCATCTGTCGATCCTGGGCAGGCCCGGCAATATCGCCGCAGCCTCACCGCAGAAGAACTGTCCTGAGGGCAGGGCTGCGCGGGAGATCTGCACGGCTTCGGGCCTCCTGTCTATGGCGAATACCCTGTCGGTGTAGCGGGAGGCGGCAGCTGCGACGGCTCCCGAGCCGCACCCTATGTCCAGAAATACCTGGCCCGGCTGGATGTCCAGCTTGCCCATGGCTATGTGGATGTTCTCCTCCTGTGTTGCCGTGCCGGGAAGCCTCATGAGCCCAGAGATATTCTACTCGGATAAAAGCTTAATCCAATTTAATTTGAGTGAAGTTAAGTAGTGTGAAGCCCAGGCGAATTACCTCTTCATGGCCTGCACCCTCATCTCCGCCGGCATCTTCTCTATGGCATAGCGCAGCGCCGTTCGGGGCATCTGCACCCTGCGGGCCATCACGTAATCGAAGACCTCTGCCTGATGAGATCTGCTCGCCACCTTGAGCATCCATCCGTAGCCCTTCTGCACCATGTCATCCTCATCCCGGAGAAGGATATCAGAGAGCTCGAAGGCCTCCTTCAAGAACAGCCCCTTTCTGGCTGGCAGTATGAGGGTCACCGCCGAAGCCCTTCGAAGCCACCTGTTATCGGCACGTGCCCAGCCATGCAGGTTTTCTACAAACTGGGGGTACATCTCCACAAAGCATCCCAGTGAGTGGGTGCAGAGGCTGTCGCATGTGGCCCAGTTGTCCACGTACCTGTCCACCCAGCGCTCAAATACTGCGAAGTCCTCAGGCGCGAACCTCTTGCGCAGCCCATATGACCACCCGAAGGCTACGAATGCCTCCTCTATGTAGCCCTGCTCCAGCAGCTGCTCGCAGAGGGCGAATACCTCAACTTTGTCTTTGCCTTTGACCTGCCGGAAGTGGCTGGCTGCGATCCTCTTCACATCGGCTGCCTTGACGCCGAGAAGCATCACCGGCTCCTTGAAGAAGCGCTGACCGCTCTGCCGGACAGATTCATCCGCGCTACGCAATAGCTCCTGCCGCAGCTGCTCCAAAATATCGCAGTCCATAACCGGCCATTGCATTTATCTGCATCAAAAATTCTTCGCTAATTCCATGAGCATTAAGCAGTTTGTACTCACGCCTTCAGCGGGCAAGCGCCTGATCGGAAAAGCCCT